>JAOPYB010000213.1 GCA_025964835.1 Nocardioides sp.
CGGGCTGCGGTAGCGTCTGCCCCGTGCACGTCGTCATCATGGGCTGCGGCCGCGTCGGTTCCACGCTCGCCCGGAGCCTCGAGGATCGCAACCACACCGTCTCTGTCATCGACAGCGAGCCCGACGCCTTCCGCCGCCTGGGGCCCGGCTTCAACGGCGACAAGGTGACCGGCTACGGCTTCGACCAGGAGGTCCTGGAGAAGGCCGGCATCCGCCGCGCGGACGCGTTCGCCGCCGTCTCCAGCGGCGACAACTCCAACATCATCGCCGCGCGGGTCGCCCGCGAGACGTTCGGGATCCAGCAGGTCGTCGCCCGGATCTACGACCCCGGACGCGCCGAGGTCTACCAGCGGCTCGGCATCACCACGGTCGCGACCGTGAAGTGGACGGCCGACCAGGTGCTGCGCCGGCTGCTGCCGGCCGGCGCCGAGCCTGACTTCCGCGACCCCTCCGGCACCATCCGGGTCGACCAGGTCCCGGCCACCGACGCGTGGGTCGGCCACCGCACCGTCCACTTCCAGGAGCAGTCCAAGTGCCGCATCGCGTGGATCGACCGGTTGGGTGAGGGCATGCTGCCCACCCGCGACAGCGTGATCCAGGAGGGCGACCTCCTGCACCTCGTGATGCGCGAGGAGAACGCCGCCCGTGCCTACACGGTCTTCGACAAGGGACCGGAGGACGCCTGATGCGCGTCGCCATCGCCGGAGCCGGCGCGGTCGGTCGCTCGATCGCCCGTGAGCTCATCACCAACGGCCACCAGGTCCTGCTCATCGACAAGGACCCCGACTCGATCAAGCCCGAGCGGGTCCCCGACGCCGAGTGGCTGCTCGCCGACTCCTGCGAGCTGTCCTCGCTCGAGGAGGCCCGCCTCGACCAGTGCGACGTGGTCATCGCCGCGACCGGTGACGACAAGGCCAATCTGGTCACCTCGCTGCTCGCCAAGACCGAGTTCGGTGTCCCGCGCACGGTCGGCCGGGTCAACCACCCCAACAACGAGTGGCTCTTCACCGAGGCCTGGGGCGTCGACGTCAACGTCTCGACCCCGCGGATCATGTCCGCGCTCGTCGAGGAGGCCGTGACGGTCGGCGACCTGGTGCGGCTCTTCACGTTCCGCCAGGGCAACGCCAACCTCGTCGAGATGACGCTGCCCGCGGACTCGCCGTACGTCGGCCAGCCGATGGGCCTGATCCCGTTCCCCGAGAACTGCGCGCTCGTCACGATCCTGCGCGACGGCCAGGTCTACGTCCCCGACGTCGAGCAGCCGGTCGAGGCGGGCGACGAGCTGCTTTTCGTCGTGCCGGCCGACGTCGAGGACCAGCTCGAGCGGCTGCTCGCGCCGTCCAGCCACGGCGGCTAGTCAGCCCTGGTCACTCGTCCTCGGAGAGGTGCGAGACCTTCAGCAGCCCGACCCGCGGCTCCGCGACGACGGCCTCGCTCGGCGGCCTGCCGACCACCGCGTAGATCGTCAGCTCACCGGTCGGTGCCGCATCGGAGTCCTGGTCGCACGGCACAGGGGTCGCAGTGCCGAGCTCCCTGCCCTTCTTCGCGGACTCGTCCGGTGCCGCCGCGGCGTACACCCGCCCCTGGAACTCCAGGGCGAAGGAGCACAGGCCGCCCGAAGGGCCGCCATCGCCGGAGCTGGCATCGTCGCCACACGCCGCCAGCGGCAGGCAGGCTGTGAGCGCCGCCAGTACGACTCCGAGCCGTCGCATGTCCATGTTGTCTCCTCGTGTTGCCGCCGTTCGTGCAGTGGGGCGTCGTCGGCCTGCCAGAACTTCCCGCGGAGGGTCACACGGGGTCGGTGCCGCGCTACTCGGGGTACTTCGAGCGGAGGTGCTTGACGTCGGACCGCCCCAGGTTGCGGGCCCAGGACCTGCAGGGGAAAGAGGTCCCGAACATGGTCTGGTAGTAGTTGATGTCATCCTCCTTGTCCTTCATGCCGTAGGTGTGGCCCGTCTCGTGGGTCATGACCGACAGCACGTCGCAGTCGTTGTCGTCGCACGTGGAACTGCCGGGCGTGTAGGTGAAGTCTTCATCGGTCACGTTGAACCGGATGTCCGACTCCGTCAGCTGCCAGTTGTCGTCCCACCACGTGCAGTTGAGCCCGACGTACGTTCCGGAGCCTGCCCGGTCCAAGTTGCCAGTGTCGATCACGCTCTTGTGGTCGCGGTCGTCACACGTGGCTGCCCCTCGTTGTCCACGTAGTAGCTGAAGGTCCCGTGGAACTCCCACACCTTGGTGGCGCCCAGGTAGTCGGAGTCGCAACCGTCCTGGTCGTAGCCGGTCGGGGCACGAGCCGCGCCGGCTGCCTCCTCGGGGTCGTCGGTCGTCTCGTAGGCGATCTTCCCGTCGTCGGCGGTGAAGATGTACGCATCAACCCCGCCTCCCACGTCCGCCTGCGCTTGAGCCCGACGCCTTCGCCGGGAACGGGGATCTCGAGAACCACCTCCCCGAGGTCCACCGCCCGCCCCACGATGTCGCAGTCGACGGCATCGGTGCCCTCCGGCAAGTCCGCGGTGTCGAGTTGCCCGTGGTCCGGCATCCCGCAACCAGCGTCGTCCTCCGCGTCCGAGGACGTCATGGGCACCTGGCACGCGCCCACCATCGTCACCACGGCCAACAGCCTGATCAGTCCTGCAGTCATTCCGTATCCCCCGAGTGGTCAACGTGCGGCGCCCACGCGAGATGCTCGAGACCTCGCGGGCGCCGCAGATCGGGAGATTCCAACCCAACGGGTGGCGGTGTCAATGGTCGCTACGCGACCTGCTGCTCCACGGGCGTGCTGTTGCGGCCGAGGAGCCAGGCCATGCCGCCGAGCGCGGCGAGCTGGAGCGGCCAGCCCAGGGCGATCTTGAGGATGCCCAGGGCGGCGACGGCGGTGTCGGCCTCCATGGCACCGGAGTGCCCGGCGAACCAGAGCGGCGCCTGGACGACCACGCGCAGCAGGCAGGGCAGCACCAGCAGCCAGGTCAGCAGCGTGCAGAGCCGCACGACCTGGCGGTCCTTGTGCCAGGCGGTCGGGTCGCCGGTGACGCTGCCGACCATGAAGCCGACCAGCGGCCAGCGGATCAGGCAGGTCGTCGCGAGCGCGATCGTGTACGCGGTGTTGTAGATGATCCCGGGCAGGAAGTACGCGAGGGCCTGGTCGTCGGCGCTGCCGCCCCGGTTGGCCGACATCGACACGAACAGCCAGCCGATCCCGATGCCGACGAGCGCGTTGACGCAGAACTGCACGGTGGAGCGCTGCACGATCCTGGCGACCAGCAGCACGACCGCGGCGGCGACGCTGATGACCAGGGCGAGCCGCAGCTCGCGGGTGGTGAGCCACATGAGCGTGAACAGCACGGTCGGCACGGCCGCCTCTACCATGCCGCGGCGTCCGCCCAGGGCCTTGCCGAGCTGGGCGCGGACGACCTCCTCGACGGTCGCGACCGTGGCCGGGGCCACCGGTGCCGGAGCGGGGACCTCGCTCACGGGATGAGCTCGTAACGGGGGTTGTACATGATCCGGACGCCGTCGTGGTCGCCGATCCGGCCCTGGATCTCCATCGCCCGACCCGGCGAGATGCCGGCGATCCGGCGCCGCCCCAGCCACACGACCGTGATCACGCCGGAGCCGTCGTCGAGCTCGGCCTCGAGGGCCGGGACGCCGCCGCGCGGGCGCAGCGTGACGGTCTTGAGCGTGCCGCGCAGCTTCACGCGCTCGCGGTCGGGTGCCTCCGCGATCGTGTCGAGCCCGGAGTCGCCGTACTCCTTGCGCAGGTCGCGGGCGTGCTGGTCGGTGCTGTTCGCCCACTTGCTGATGCTGCGACGCAACCGGCTCTTCTCGGGGGCCATGCGTCGAGCCTAGGCGGTCGGCGGGTCGACGCGGCGCGCGTTCTCCGGCAGCGCGACCGGCAGGGCGTCGCCGACGGGCATCGCGCCGGTGCCGCGGCGTACGGCGATCGTGGCGATCGTGTCCTCCCACTCGCCGGCGCCGTCGGGCTCCATCGCCGGGCGGCCGAGCAG
>JAOPYB010000248.1 GCA_025964835.1 Nocardioides sp.
AGCACGACGTCGGCCAGCGCCGCGGTCTCCGACATCACCAGGTCGCAGACGACGAGCAGGTCGAGGGCCTCCAGGCGCTCGGTCACGTGGGTGGCGCGCGGCGCGGAGACGACGATGTTGGAGCCCAGGACCACCAGCGCGCGGGGGCCGCCCGGCTGGTCCAGCGCGTCGAGCAGCTCGTACGCCGACCGCCCCCTGCCGGGCAGCGACGCCGCGGGCACGCCCCACACGCGGGCGACGTGCTCGCGGGCCGCGGGGTCGTCGATCATCCGGTAGCCCGGGAGCTGGTCGGCCTTCTGGCCGTGCTCGCGACCGCGGCACGATGACCTTGGGGGCATCACCGAGCAGCCGGGCCAGCTCGCGCAGCTCGGTGGCCGGCACCCCGGTCACCCGCTCGACCCGCTCCGGCCACCAGGCGGCGACCGCACGGCGTACGTCCTCGAAGCCGGTGGTGCGCGCGGCGACGTACTCCTCGTCGACGGCACCGTCGGCCACCAGCAGGTGCAGGACCCCGAGCGCGAGCGCCAGGTCGGTGCCGGGGACCGGCTGGATCGCCAGGTCGGCCCGCTCCGCGGTCGGCGTCAGGCGCGGGTCGATGACGACGACCTGGCCGCCCCGCTCGCGCAGCCGGTCGAGGTGGCGGGCCGCGGGCGGCATCGTCTCGGCGAGGTTGGAGCCGACGAGGACGAGCACGTCGGTGCGCTCGAGGTCGGCGAGCGGGAAGGGCAGGCCGCGGTCGAGCCCGAAGGCGCGGGTGCCGGCGGTCGCGGCCGACGACATGCACCAGCGCCCGTTGTAGTCGATCTGGCTGGTGCCGACGGCGACCCGGGCGAACTTCCCCAGCTGGTAGGCCTTCTCGTTGGTCAGGCCGCCGCCACCGAAGACGCCGATGCTGTCCGGGCCCCTCTCGTCGCGCAGCGCGCGGAGCCGGTCGGCCACCACGTCGAGCGCCTCGTCCCACGACACCGGCCGGAACTCACCGGTGGCGCGGTCGCGCAGCAGCGGGGTGGTCAGCCGCTCCCGGTCGCCGAACAGGCCGGTCGCCGTCCACCCCTTGCGGCACAGCCCGCCCTCGTTGACCGGGAACTCCGGCCACGCCTGCACCTCCGGTGCGCGACGGCCCGTCAGGTTCATCCCGCACTGCAGGCTGCAGTAGGGGCAGTGCGTGTTGGTCACGACCCGCTCTCCCGTGGGCTCCGGGACCCGGGGTTTGGTCCCCAACCGCGACTTCTGGGGCCGAAATCATGCGGTTCGTGACCAATGGGCGCGGTCACGATCAGATCCCGGCGCCGGCGAGGCTGCTCGCCCGGGCGGTTGACGGGCGGCGCAGGTAGACCGCCCAGGTCACGACCGCGCACACGACGTAGAAGGCCGTGAAGACCAGGAACGCGCCCCTGGTCGCCGACATCGGGTCGTCGACCCACGGCGAGCTGAACGCGATCGGGATCAGGAACCCACCGATCGCACCGACCGCGCCGATGACGCCGATCGCGGCGGAGGCCTGCCTGGTCCCGGCGAGGAGGGCCGCCGTGCGCTCCGGCGTGCCGGCCGCGGTGCTGCGCTCGGCCTCGGTGCGCCAGATCGCGGGGATCATCTTGTACGTCGAGCCGTTGCCCAGGCCGGTCGCCGCGAAGACGCACAGGAAGAACGCCAGGAACCAGGGGAACCACGACTGGTTGTCGCTGGCGATCGCCGGGTCCGCGGTCGGGTTCGGGGTCAGCCGGGTGAGGGTCCACAGGACGGCCAGTGTGAAGACGACCATCGCGCAGAACGCCCCGAGCGTGACCCGGGCGCCGCCGAACCGGTCGGCCAGCCAGCCGCCCAGCGGCCGGGTGGCCGAGCCGACGAGGGCGCCGAGGAAGGCGAAGTACGCGAAGTAGATGCCGGTGCCGAGCGGGGCCGGCTCGGGCACCCAGAAGTTCAGCTTGATGAGCAGCGGCATCGCGGCCGAGTAGCCGATGAACGACCCGAAGGTGCCGATGTAGAGGAACGCCATGATCCACGTCTGTGGCGTGCGCACGACCTGGAGCTGCTCGCGGGGCTTCGACCGCGCGGTGCCGAGATTGTCCATGAAGAGGTACGCCGCGAGGGTCGCCACGACGGCCAGCCCGGCGTACACCCAGGCGGCTCGCTCGAGGTGGAGTCCACCGTCGGAGGCCCGCACGATGCCGAAGATGCCGGCGCCACCGACGACGACCGGCAGGAACAGCTGGATGAGCGAGACGCCCAGGTTGCCCCCGGCGGCGTTGAGGCCGAGGGCCGCGCCCTTCTTCGCCGAGGGGTAGAAGAAGTTGATGTTCGCCATCGAGCTGGCGAAGTTGCCACCGCCGAGGCCCGCGGTGGCGGCGATCAGGCAGAAGGCCCAGTACGGCGTGCCCGGGTGCTGGACGGCGTACGCGAACCCGAGCGTCGGGACCAGCAGCAGGGCGGCGCTCACCATCGTCCAGTTGCGGCCACCGAACTTCGGCACCGCGAACGTGTACGGCAGCCGCAGCAGCGACCCGACCAGGTTCGGCAGCGCCACGAGCAGGAAGAGCTGCTGGGGCGTGTAGTCGAAGCCGGTCGCGACCAGGAACGCCG
>JAOPYB010000273.1 GCA_025964835.1 Nocardioides sp.
GAACCTCGACGTCACCACGATGGCGCTGGTCACCGGCGTGCGGTTCGACGGCACCCGCGCGACCGGCGTGCACTACCGCCGGGGTGGACGCCGCCACTCGGTGGGCGCCGGTGAGGTGATCCTCTGCGGCGGTGCGATCAACACCCCGCAGCTGCTCCAGCTCTCCGGGGTCGGCGACGAGAAGCTGCTGGCCCAGCACGGCATCGACGTCGTGCACCACCTGCCCGGCGTGGGCGAGAACCTCCAGGACCATCTCGAGGTCTACATCCAGTACGCCTCGAAGCAGCCGGTCTCGATCGCGCCGGGCCTGCGGATGCGGGCCCGCCCGAAGATCGCCTACGACTGGCTCTTCCACCGCCGCGGACTCGGCGCGACCAACCACTTCGAGGGCGGTGGCTTCGCCCGCAGCAACGACGACGTCGACTACCCGAACCTGATGTTCCACTTCCTGCCGATCGCGATCCGCTACGACGGCAGCGCGCCCACGCAGGGGCACGGCTACCAGGTCCACATCGGACCGATGTACGCCGACACCCGCGGCCACGTCCGGATCCGGTCGACCGACCCACGCGAGCACCCCTCGCTGCTCTTCAACTACCTGTCCACGCCCACCGACCGCAAGGAGTGGGTGGAGGCGGTCCGGGTGGCCCGTGACATCCTGACCCAGCCGGCCTTCGCGGCGTACAACGACGGCGAGCTGTCGCCCGGGCCCTCGGTGGAGACCGATGAGGAGATCCTTGACTGGGTCGCCAGGGACGCCGAGACCGCGCTGCATCCCTCCTGCACGGCCAGGATGGGCCTCGACGAGATGGCGGTCGTCGACCCGGGCTCGATGAGGGTGCACGGCATCGAGGGATTGCGGGTCGTCGACGCCTCGGTGTTCCCCTACGTCACCAACGGCAACATCTACGCCCCCGTCATGATGGTGGCCGAGAAGGCCGCCGACCTCATTGCCGGAAACACCCCCCTCCCGCCCGCCGACGTGCCTTACTACCGCTATCGGGACGGCTCCCCCCTCTATCCACCCGGCGACAGCCGCAACCGTGAGGAAAGCCCATGACCCAGACGCAGAACGGCTCGGGCTCGGCCCTGCACGTCAAGGGTCTCTGGAAGATCTTCGGGCCGAACAGCGACAAGATCATCAAGAGCGCCGACGCGCAGCTGCCACGCAAGGAGCTCCAGGAGAAGACCGGCCACGTCGTCGGCATCCGCGACGTCTCGTTCGACGTCGCGCCCGGCGAGGTGTTCGTGGTGATGGGCCTGTCGGGGTCGGGCAAGTCGACCCTGGTCCGCTGCCTCACCCGGCTGATCGAGCCGACCGCCGGCCAGGTGGTCATCGATGGGCGCGACATCACCAAGGCCAGCGAGAGCGAGCTGCGCGACCTGCGGCGTACCCACGCCTCGATGGTGTTCCAGCACTTCGGGCTGCTGCCGCACCGCCAGGTGATCGACAACGTCGCGTTCGGGCTGGAGGTCCGTGGGGAGGGGAAGGGGCAGCGGCGGAACCGCGCCCAGGAGATGGTCGACCTCGTCGGCCTGTCCGGCTACGAGAACAACTACCCGGACCAGCTCTCCGGCGGCATGCAGCAGCGGGTGGGTCTGGCCCGGGCCCTGGCGAACGACCCGTCCCTGATGCTGTTCGACGAGCCCTTCTCTGCTCTCGATCCGCTGATCCGTCGGGACATGCAGAACGAGGTGATCCGGCTCCACCACGAGCTCGGCAAGACGATGGTCTTCATCACCCACGACCTGCAGGAGGCGCTCAAGCTCGGCGATCGGATCCTGATCATGCGCGACGGCGAGATCGTGCAGATCGGTACGCCGGACGAGGTGGTCGGCGCTCCTGCCGACGACTACGTCCGCGACTTCACCTCCGAGGTGCCGAAGTCGCACGTGCTCACGCTCAAGTGGGTGATGCGCGAGCCCCGGGCCGGGGAGTCGGACGAGGGCCCGGTGATGACGTCCGACACCATCGTCCGCCAGGCCGCGCGGGCCGCGCTGGCGTCCGAGCACCCGGTGCGGGTGGTCGACGACGGACGGCTGGTCGGCATCGTCGACGACGACGCGATCCTGCGGGTCGTAGTCGCCGAGGAGCGCTGAATGTCCACCGCCACCGTCCCGACGGGCGTCGACCGTGTCGAGCGGGACGCCGCCCCGCCGCCGCGCCGGGAGCAGCGGCGGGTTCCGCGCTGGGTCTGGGTCCTCGTCGTCCTCGCCGGCTGGCTCGCAATCTGGAGCCTCACCAAGGGGACGCACACCCAGTACCTCTCCGGCTCCGACCAGACCGACTTCCACGCGCGGCTGTCCGACCGGGTGAGCGGCTACAGCTCCAACCCGGTCGCGACCGCGATCGCCGACTTCATCAACGTCGTCGTCGGCTTCCTCCGCGAGCTCATCGCGATCCCGACGCGGCCGCGGCCGGCGCCGACCATCGGATGGCTCGGGGTGGTCGCCATCGCGACGTGGATCGGGTACGCGATCGCGAGCTGGCGGATCGCCCTGCTGGTCGCCGCGACGTTCCTCTCCTACGGGCTCTTCGGCTACTGGGAGGACGCCATGGACCTGCTGGTCGTGACGCTGGTGTCGGTGGCCTTCGCGGTGGTCATCGGCTTCCCCCTGGCGGTCTGGCTCGCGCTCAGCTCCTGGGCGGCGCGGTGGGTGACGCTCGTGCTGGACCTCCTGCAGACGATGCCCACGTTCGTCTACCTGATGTTCGTGCTCGTGGTCTTCGGGATCGGCGCACCGACCGCGGTGGTGTGCACGCTGGCCTACGCGTTGCCGCCGATCATCCGGATCGCCGGGTTCGGTATCCGCGACGTGTCCCCCGCGGCGATCGAGGCGACGAACTCGCTCGGCGCGACCATGATGCAGCGGCTGCGGAAGGTGCAGATCCCGATGGCCCGGCGGACCATCATCGTCGGCCTCAACCAGACCATCCTCGCCGCGCTGTCGATGGCGATCATCGCGTCGTACGTCGCCGGGCCGGGCCTGGGCAAGCCCGTCATCGCCGCGCTGACCGAGAGCGACTTCGGCGCCGGCCTCGTGCCCGGGCTGCTCATCGTGGCCACGGGCATCATGCTCGACCGCATGACCACCGCGGCCAGCGAGCGGTCGGAGCGGGTGGCCCGTGGCGGTGGCGAGGATCCCAGGCGCCGGCGGCTGGTGCTCGGCGTCCTGCTCGTGCCGGTGGCGGTCGCCGTCTGGTACTCGCGCTACGCCATCGACGCCGCGCTCTTCCCCGAGACGTCGTGGGCCCGCTCGGTGGCCGACTGGGCGAACTCGTGGATGGAGTCGTTCACCTCGGCGGCGGACACCGCGGCCGGCAGCTTCTCCGACGCGATCTCCTACGGGCTGCTCAACCCCCTGCAGTCCCTGCTCGCCGACTCGCCCTGGTGGCTGAGCTTCCTCGGCCTGCTGCTCCTCGGGGTGGTCATCGGGGGCCGGCGTGCGGTCGTGCCGACCCTGCTCTGCCTGGCCGGTCTGTACCTCCTCGACCTGTGGCACGACTCGATGATCGTCCTCAACATGACACTCGTCGCCACGCTGCTGGTGATGGTGCTCGCCCTGGTGTTCGGGGTGTGGATGGGGCGCAGCCGGACGGTGGACGTGGTGATCCGGCCGACGCTCGACGCCGGGCAGACCATCCCGGCGTTCGTGTACCTCATCCCGGTGCTCGCGCTCTTCGGCTCGACCCGCTTCACCGCGATCGTCGCCGCGGTGGTCTACGCGGCCCCGGCCGCCATCAAGCTGGTCGCGGACGGGATTCGCGGGGTCCCGGACGTCGTCGTCGAGGCTGGGCGGTCCACGGGGTCGACGAAGTGGCAGGAGATCACCAAGGTCCAGCTGCCGATGGCCCGGGGCTCCCTGGTGCTCGCCACGAACCAGGGCATCCTCTACGTCCTCTCGATGGTGGTGATCGGCGGCCTGGTCGGGGCGCAGGCGCTCGGCTACGACGTGATCTACGCCTTGGCGCACACCGACTACGCGGGAAAGGGCCTGGCTGCGGGCCTGTCCATCGTGCTGCTCGGGATCATGCTCGACCGCGTGATGCGGTCGGCCGCGGCGCGGGCCGGCGCGGGCGCCGTCCAGCGACAGCCCCGTGCGGGCGGAAGGTGGTGGCACTGAGCTGATCGACGCCGGGAACGGCGTGCAGCCGGCGGGCACTCGGCGAGCCGGATCGTGAACGACCAGAACACGTCGCGGACGCGACACGACACAAGGAGTAGATGGTGCGGATTCTGAACAGGCGGCGAGCCAGCCTCGTCGCCGTCACCGCGAGTGCCGTGCTCGCGCTCACGGCCTGTGGTGGCGGCACGGTGGAGAAGGAGACCAAGACCAACGAGTCGAAGGCAGCCGCTGCGGGGGGCGAGTGCGGCGACCTCAAGATCATCGTCAACCCATGGGTCGGCTACACCGCGGACGCCTACGTCGTCGGCGCGGTCGCCACCGACAAGCTGGGCTGCAACGTCACCTACGTGGACCTGAAGGAAGGCGGGCCGTCGTACCAGGCGCTGAAGTCGGGGGACGGCGACGTCATCCTCGAGGAGTGGTCGCACGCCGCGGAGCTGAAGACCGCGGTGGACGACGGCTACGCCGTCGACCTCGGCTCGCCCGGGAACGTGGGGATCATCGGGTGGTACGTACCCGACTGGCTCGCCCAGGAGCACCCGGACATCCTCGACTGGGAGAACCTCAACAAGTACGCGGCAGACTTCAAGACCTCGGAGTCCGGCGGCCAGGGCCAGTTCCTCGGCTCCGACCCCACGTACACGCAGTACGACGAGGCGATCGTCAAGAACCTCGGACTCGACTACAGGGTGGTGTTCTCGGGCGGGGAGACGGCGACCGTCGCGGCGTTCAAGAAGGCCCAGGAGAACAAGGAGTGGCTGATCGGCTACTTCTGGGAGCCGCAGTACATCCACGCCGAGGTGCCGATGGACCGGGTGAAGCTGCCCGAGTACAAGCCGGGCTGCGACGCGGACAAGGCGAAGGTGGCCTGCGACTACGCGGAGACCCAGCTGAAGAAGGTCGCCGCCACGAAGTTCATGGAGTCGGCCTCGACCGCGGCCGACCTGATCAAGAACTTCACCTGGACCAACGACGACCAGAACCTGGTCGCGAAGTACATCACCGCGGACAAGATGACGCCGGAGGAGGCCGCCGCCAAGTGGATCGCGGACAACCCGGACGAGGTCGAGGCCTGGCTGGGCTGAGCGGTCGGGCACGGACCGCGGGCGGCCGGGAACTTCCGGCTGCCCGCGCCGCGGCCCTGTGGCGTTTGGCAGCCCCGGTGCTGGGGGAAGAGTCGGGCAGGATTCCGCCTACTAGAAGGAGGACAGCCTTGTCCCGTCGCATCGTGACCGTGCTCGCCGCACTGGCGACCGCCAGCGCCGTACTGGTGAGCGTTCCGGGCGGCGTCGCCGTCTCGGCGCCGGCAGCTACGAGCGCGAGCGCGCGTGCCACACACTCGTGCTCGCGGGAGGACGCCGACAAGCTGCGGGTGAAGCGGTGGGTGACTCTGGACTCCCACAAGTATGCGATCACCCACGCCGACCGGGTCCGCCTGGACCCCGGAGCGTCCTTCGACCGCACCCGATCGGTCAGCTTCGTGGACAAGGTGTCGACGAACATCGAGGGCGGCGCCGAGATCCACTCCGAGGCGGGTGCCTTCTTCGCCAAGGCTTCGGTCACCGTGAAGGCCTCGGTCGCCCACCTCCACGAGTCGACCACCACCCGCTCCGTCTCCGACACGTTCCACATCCCCGCTCGCAAGCGCGCGCACCGGTACGTGTTCTACGAGGGCGTCGACTTCTTCCGCATGCACTGGCACCGGCTCCAGTGCCGGATGCCGCACGGTGAGCTGAAGTCGGGCAAGCTCAAGACATACACGCGGGCCACCTTCTCCGGCGTCGCCCGGTGCTCCCACGGACATTACAAGCGGGGGTCGGAGGCCTACGCCGCGACGCTGGCCGGGGGCTGCTGAGGGGTCCCGGCTCTGCGGCGCCCAATCGTGCGCGCCGCACGCCTGACGGTGCTGTACCCGTCGGGTGGATGACGCGTTCCCTTGACACGGCCCAGTGTCGACCGGATCCTAGTGACGTTCCGTATCGCGCATGCTGTTGCGCATGATGCAACAGAGGAGTGTCATGGTCACCATTCCCACCCAGGCCAAGGTCGTGGTCATCGGCGCCGGCATCGTCGGCAACAGCCTCGTGCACCACCTGGCCCGGCTCGGTTGGCGCGACATCGTGCAGATCGACAAGGGCGCGCTGCCCAACCCGGGTGGCTCGACCGGGCACGCCTCCAACTTCATCTTCACCGTGGACCACTCCCGCGAGATCACCGACCTGACCCTCGACTCGGTGCGGCAGTACCAGGAGCTGGGCGTCTTCACGCAGTCCGGCGGCTTCGAGATCGCCCGGACCGAGGAGCGGATGGAGGAGCTGCGGCGGCGGATGTCCAGCGCGCGGGCGTGGGGGATCGAGGCCGAGCTGGTGAGTCCCGAGTTCGTGAAGGAGAAGGTGCCCTTCATCGAGACCGACCAGTTCATCGGCGCCTTCTGGACACCGGGGGTCGGCGTCGTCGACTCGCTCCGCGCCGGCACGATCATGCGCGAGAGCGCGATGGCGACCGGCGCGCTGACCGTCGTACCCACGGTCGAGGTCACCGGCATGGACCTGGAAGAGGGAGCGGAGGGCCGCCAGAGAATCAAGCGGGTGCGGACGACCGGCGGCGACATCGAGACCGAGTACGTCGTGATCGCGGCCGGCGTCTGGAGCCCGAAGCTCGGCGACATGGCCGGGGTCAGCATCCCGCTCACCCCGGCCGTGCACCAGATGATCAGCGTCGGCCCCTGCCCGCAGCTGGCCGAGACCGACGGCGAGATCACCTTCCCGATCGTCCGGGACATGGACACGTTCTGCTACGAGCGCCAGCACGGCGCCGACATGGAGGTGGGCTCCTACGCCCACCGCGCGATCCTGCACGAGCCCGAGGAGATCCCCTCGATCGAGCAGGCCAAGCTGTCGCCGACCGAGATGCCGTTCACGTCCGACGACTTCGACCCCCAGCTCGAGCAGGCCTACGAGCTGATGCCCGAGCTGCTCGGCGCCGAGGGCGCGGAGATGCGCTACGCGATCAACGGCCTGCTCTCGCTGACCTGCGACGGCAACCCGATCCTCGGCGAGAGCCTGGTGAAGGGACTCTGGACCGCGGCCGCGGTCTGGATCAAGGAGGGCCCCGGCGTCGGCCGCGCGGTCGCCGAGTGGATGACCCACGGCCACTCCGAGATCGACATCCACCACAGCGACATCGCGCGCTTCCACCCGCACCAGATGCGCCGCGAGCACACCCGGCTGCGGACCACCGAGTCGTTCATCAAGACCTACGGGATCATCCACCCGGCCGAGCAGTACGAGTCCGACCGCGACCAGCGCCTCGCCCCCATGCACGAGTCGCAGAAGAAGCTCGGCGCGATGTTCTTCGAGA
>JAOPYB010000317.1 GCA_025964835.1 Nocardioides sp.
GCCCTTGGACTCCATGTACTGGGTGGCGACGTGGCCCTCGAAGACGTTGCGGAAGCTCGTCGGGAACGAGAAGTGCACGTAGTAGAAGTGCGCCATGTCGACGACGTTGTCGATCAGCTCGCGGCAGTGGGAGTCGGTGATCGGCACGACCTCCCAGGTCCAGTCGGTGTACTCGTCGGTGCCGACGCCCGGCAGCTCCGGCGGGAGGATCTCGAGGTCGGGCTCGGAGCCCTCGACGTCGTGCCACACGAGCACCTGCCCGTTGCGGATCACGACGGGGTACTTCTGGGTGCGCGCGCGCAGCGGCACCCGGCGGGCGTACGGGATCGCCTTGCACCTGCCGTCGCCGCCCCAGCGCCAGTCGTGGAACGGGCAGGCGATCTCGTCGCCCTTGACCGTGCCCTGGGTCAGGTCGCCGCCCATGTGCCGGCAGTAGCCGTCGAGGACCTTGATCTCGCCCTGCGAGTCGGCCCACACCACGAGCTTGCCGCCGAACGCCTCGATCCCGTGCGGCCGGCCGTCCCGGAAGTCGGCGGCCAGGCCCAGGCAGTGCCAGCCCCGCGCGAACCGCTGGGGCGGGGTGCCCGTGTCGAGGAATCGTGTGTCGCTCATCGCGTGCCTCCGGGACGACGTATGGACCAAAACAAGAACAGGTTATAGTTTTTGGGTTGGTGGTGCCAGCCACCCGACCATCATGACCCAGGGAGACCTCATGCACGTCGCACTCACTGCCGGGCAGCTGGCGCTCCGCGAGGAGCTGCGGGAGTACTTCGCCGCGCTGGTCACCCCCGAGATCCGGGCCGGGCTCGCGTCGGCCACCGGCGAGTTCGGCGACGAGACGGTCTACAAGAGCGTGATCCGCCGGCTCGGCAGCGACGGGTGGCTGGGCATCGGCTGGCCCGAGGAGTACGGCGGCCAGGCCCGCTCGATGACCGAGCAGCTGATCTTCACCGACGCCGCCGCCGTGGCCGGTGTGCCGGTCCCCTACCTGACGCTCAACACCGTCGGCCCCACGATCATGCGCTTCGGCACCGACGAGCAGAAGGAGTACTTCCTGCCGAAGATCCTCGCCGGCGACCTGCACTTCTCGATCGGCTACTCCGAGCCCGACTCCGGCACCGACCTGGCGTCGCTGAAGACGAAGGCGACCCTGGAAGGCGACGAGTGGGTGATCAACGGCCAGAAGATGTGGACCTCGCTGATCCAGTACGCCGACTGGATCTGGCTGGCCTGCCGGACCGATCCCGACCTGCCCCGCCACAAGGGCCTCTCGATGATCCTGGTGCCGGCCGACGCCGCCGGCTTCTCCTACACCCCGGTGCACACGGTCGCCGGCGTGCACACCAGCGCGACGTACTACGAGGACGTCCGGGTGCCCGCGGGCAACCTGGTCGGCGAGCTCAACGGCGGCTGGTCGCTGATGACCAACCAGCTCAACCACGAGCGGGTCGCGCTCACGTCGTCGGCACCGCTGGCGCACTCGATCGACCTGGTGCGCCACTGGGCCCAGGAGACCAAGGCCCCGAACGGGGAGCGGGTGATCGACGCCGAGTGGGTCCAGATCGCGCTCGGCCGGGCGCACGCCCGGGTGGAGGCGCTGACGCTGATCAACTGGAAGCTCTCCTCCGACGCCGACCAGGGCATCGACCTCTCCCCCGCGGAGGCGTCGGCCACCAAGGTCTATGGCTCCGAGCTCGCCACCGAGGTCTACCGGACGCTGATGGAGATCGTCGGCCCCAACGCCGGCGTCACCGGCGACTCGGACGGTGCGGTGCTCGCCGGCCGCCTGGAGCGCTACTACCGGTCCGCGCTGGTGATGACGTTCGGCGGCGGCACCAACGAGATCCAGCGCGACATCATCGGCTACGTCGGGCTCGGCCTGCCGGCCGCGAAGAGGTGATCTCGATACACCCGCTCGTTCCTCGCGGGCACTCGATCACCGAACCCGACCTCCGGACTCCCTAGGACACACGATGGACTTCACCTTCACCCCCGAGCAGGACGAGGCCGCCGAGCTGGCCGCCCGGATCCTGGCCGACCGCGCCACCAACGAGCGGCAGAAGACCGTCGAGCGGGGCGGTGACCGCTTCGACCGCGAGCTGTGGGCCGAGCTCGGGTCCGCCGGGCTCCTATCGCTCTCGCTCCCCGAGGAGTACGACGGAGCCGGGCTCGGCCTGATCGAGCTCTGCCGGGTGCTGGTCGAGGTGGGCCGGGTCGTCGCGCCGGTGCCGCTGGCCGCCCACTGTCCGGCCGCGCGGGTGATCGCCGAGCTCGGCAGCGACGCCCAGAAGCAGGAGTGGCTGCCCCGCGCCGCCACCGGCACCCACGTGCTCACCGCGGCGACCGCCGAGGAGCGGGCCTACGCGCCCACCCGGCCGACGACGGTCGCGGCCCCCGACCGCGACGGCTTCCGCCTCACCGGCAGCAAGGCGATCGTCCCGGCCGGGACCCACGCCGACCTCTTCCTCGTGCCCGCCGAGACGCCGGACGGCGTGGGCGTCTTCCTCGTCCGCCCCGACGACGCCGGCGTGACCGTCACCGCGCAGCGGTTCTCCGACCTGGACACGGTTGCCCGCCTCGACCTGGACGGCGTGGCACTGCCCGCCGACCGGCTCCTCGGCCCCGCCGACGGCACGGTCGACCGCCGCCTCCGCCAGCTGCTGGTGCTGGCCGCGTCGGCCCAGCAGCTCGGGGTCACCGAGGGCGCCCTGCGGCTCACGTCGACGTACGCCAAGACGCGCGAGCAGTTCGGCCGTCCGATCGGCACCTTCCAGGCCGTCTCGCAGCGGCTCGCCAACGGCTACATCGACGTGCTCGCGCAGCGGCTCACGCTCTGGCAGGCCGCCTGGCGCCTCGACGAGGGGCTGCCCGCCGACACCCAGGTCGCGACCGCCAAGCTCTGGGCAGCGGACGCCGGCCACACGCTGGCGCACACCACGGTGCACGTCCACGGCGGCGTCGGGATCGACATGGACGGCGAGGCGCACCGCTACTTCACGACTGCGAAGCGCTTCGAGTTCCTGCACGGCGGCAGCACCGAGCACGCGCTGGCCGTGGGACGGGCCCTGGCCGCCGAGCCTGCCTGAGCGCCGAGACGCTCCAGCAGCTGCTCCGCGAGCGGGCCGAGGACGACACCGCCGGCGAAGGGGTTCTGTGGACGCGCTAGGCCCGCAGGATGTCGTACGCCTGAGGGTGCACCGACTCGGGACTGGACCCGGCCGCAGGTCCTCACTCTCGACCGACTTCGGTCTGGACGGGCGTGAGTCCCTGCGCCAGCTTGATGAGGTCGGCGATGGGAACACTTCCGTCGTTGAGCACGTCGATTCGAGTCCCGGAGACGGCCACGAGCAGCGCGGCGAGGACGACGCCCAGGCGACGTACGGCGGGGTTGGGTCTCATCCAGCGGAGGCTACGCCGTCGAGGCGCTGCACGGCAGCCTCGAAATCCGAGATCAGGTCGGCGACCACGTCGGCCACCGGCCGGACCTCGTTCATCCGGCCCACGATCTGGCCGATCGGCATCGAGATGACATCCGGGTCTCCCGAGGCGTTGATCCGGTTGTGCGCCTCGGCGACCAGGAGGTTCTGCAGCGGCATCGGCAGCGGCTCGGGAGCGTCGGCCTCCGTCCAGGCCTCGGTCCACTTGGTCTTGAGCAGGCGCGCGGGCTTGCCGGTGTAGACCCGGGTGCGCACGGTGTCGCTGCTCGTTGCCCGGGTGAACGCGGTCGTCCAGCCGGCGTTGGACTGGAGGTTCTGGTACTCCTCCGTGCCGAGCCAGATCGAGCCGGTCCACACGCCCTGCGAGCCGAGCGCCAGCGAGGCGGCGATCTGCCGGCCGGAGCCGATCCCGCCGGCACCGAGCACGGGTACGTCGGGGCCGACGGCGTCGACGATGTCCGGGGTGAGCACCATGCTGGCGATCTCACCGGTGTGGCCACCGGCCTCGTAGCCCTGGGCGACGATGATGTCGACGCCGTTCTCGACGTGGTGGACCGCGTGCTTGGCCGCGCCGGCGAGGGCCGCGACCAAGATCCCGTGCTCGTGGCAGGTGTCGACGACGTCCCTGGGCGGCGAGCCCAGCGCGTTGGCGATCAGGACCGGCCGGTGCCTCAGGGCGACGTCGAGGTGCGAGCGGGCCACCGAGTGCAGCCAGCCGAGCACGCCCTCACGCCCCTCGCCCTCGGGCAGCGGGGGGACGCCGAGCTGCTGCAGCGTGCGCTCCACGAACGAGATGTGCTCCGGGGGGATCAGCGTCTTGAGGTCGACCGAGGTGCCCTCGGTCGGGATCTTCATCGGCATCACGATGTCGACGCCGTAGGGCTTCCCGTCGGTGTTGTCGTCCAGCCAGGTCAGCACCTCCTCGAGCTCGTCGGTGTCGTTGAACCGGACGCAGCCCAGCACGCCCAGGCCACCGGCCCGTGAGACCGCCGCCGCGACGTGTTCGGAGGGCGTGAACGCGAAGATCGGGTAGTCGATGCCGAAGACGTCGCACAGCGGGGTCCGCATCAGGCGCCAGCTCCCGCAGGCGTCGCGCCGTCCTGGGTGGCGAGCGCCATCTCCTTGGCCTTGGGGTACTGCGCCTTGCCGGACGCGTTGCGCGGGATCTGGTCGACGATCGTCAGCGCCCGGGGCAGCTTGTAGCCGGAGAGGTGCGCGCGCAGGAAGGCGCGCAGGTCGTCGAGCTCGAGCGTGGTTCCGTCACGGAGCTCGACGACGGCGGCCACGGCCTGGCCGTACTTGTCGTCGGGGACGCCGACCACGAGCACGTCGTACTCCGCCGGATGGGCCTTGATGGCCATCTCGACCTCTTCGGGATAGACCTTCTCGCCGCCGGTGTTCACGCAGTTGGAGCCGCGGCCGAGCATGGTGACCTTGCCGTCGGCCTCGATGCG
>JAOPYB010000405.1 GCA_025964835.1 Nocardioides sp.
CCTGTAGATCGCGGAAGACGGGGCAGTTCGCCACACCGGGTTTCGAGACAGGCGCTAGCGCGCCTTCCTCAACCAACGGGGCCGTGCGCGCCTTCCCCAACCAACGGGCCGGCACGGGACCCTGCTAACAACCCCCGGGCGTGTCAGTCGAGGACGGCCTCGGGGTCGAGCGAGCGCATCCGGTCGGGCTCGAAGCCGTGCTGCACGCCCCAGACCACGGCCTGGGCGCGGCGGGTGACGCCGATCTTGCGATAGGCCGTGCGGATGTAGGTCTTGACCGAGTTGATGCTGAGGTAGCTCTTGTCCGCGATCTCCTGGTTGCTGAGACCCTGGGTGATCAGCGCCAGGACCTCCGCCTCGCGGCCGGTGAGCCCGGCCTCGCGGCCGGGCCAGTCCCCCTTGGCCCCCTCGTCGAGGACGCCATCGACATGGGGAACGACGATCTCGCCCGCGTGGATCTTCTCGAGGGCGCGGACCACGTCCTCCGCCGACATCGCCTTGGAGAGGTAGCCGGAGGCACCCTTGACGATCGCGCGCTCGACGAGCTCGCGCTGCAGGTTCCAGCTGAAGATCACCACCCGGGCGTCGGTGCCGTGCACGAGGTCCTCGAGGTCGACGCCGTCACCCTGCACCTGGCCGAAGGTGTCGTAGAGGATCACGTCGACGTCGCTCACCACGGGCACGCTGGAGTCGAGCTCGACCACCGCGATGCGCTCGTGGTGCGGAGCCAACATGGCCGCCACCCCCGCGACCACGATCTCGTAGTCGTTGACGATCGCGAGGCGGATCTGGCGCCGACCGGTGGGCATGGCGCGCATTCTATTTCACCCACGCGGAGGAAGCGACCTGATCGGGCAGGTCGTACCGTCGGGCACGGGCCCGAGCGGCGGGAGGCGAACCCGACCGAGCGAAGGATGTCTGTGGCTGACGAGCAGAGCCGGCCCGTGCTGGAGCTGACGAACGGTGACGAGGACTTCACCCGGCTGGTCGTGGTGGCCGCGCATCCCGGCGACGACGGTCTCGCTGCCGACGGCCCGATCGCCGGCGCGTACGCCGCGGGCGTGGCGGTGTACGTCGTGCTGCTCACCGCCGGCGACTGTGGCGCCCCGGACGACCCGTCGCCCTCTCCCGAGCTGACCAAGCACCGCCTCACCCAGGCCCAGGAGGCGCTCCGGCGCCAGGCCCCCGAGGCTCCCCTGGTCTTCCTCGGCGCCCCCGACCGCGGCGTCTCCGCGGTGGAGAGCGAGGTCACCGCCAGCCTCGTGGACCTGATCGGCGACGGTCGCCGCACCCTGCTGGTCGCCCCCGGAGGTGACTGCGGCCACCCCGACCACCGCTCCGCCGGCAGGGCGGCCGGCGCCGCCGCCCGGCGTACGGGCGCCCGGTTCGCGCACACCGTCTCGGGCGGGGAGCTCGTGGTCGTAGACGACGAGGCGGTGGACGACACCCTCGACGAGCTGCACCGCAGCACGCCGGACCCGTGGGGCGTCGACGAGCGTTGGTACGAGCACCGCAAGCGGCAGCTCACCCTCGCGGCGCTCCCCCGCCGGCGCTTCCGCCGCGCGCTCGAGGTCGGCTGCTCGCGCGGCGCGCTGGCCGAGGACCTCGCCACCCGCTCCGAGGAGATCGTGGCCGTGGACCAGAGCGCGATGGCCGTGCACGCCGCGCGCAAGCGACTGGCCGACGTCCCGGGGGCCTCGGTGGCGGAGCTCGACGTCCCGGGCCAGTGGCCGGTCGGCCGCTTCGACCTCGTGGTGGTCTCGGAGATGGGCTACTTCCTCAGCCCGACCGACCTGGACCGGCTCATCGACCGCATCGCCGACAGCCTCGACGACGACGGGGTCGTCCTCCTGTGCCACTGGCGCCACCACGTCGCCGGGTGGGTGCTCGACGGGCCCGACGTGCACGAGCGGTTCCGGGCCAGCCGGCTCCCCGACGAGGCGGCCCGCTACGAGGACCGTGACGTCGAGATCGTGGTGCTGTGCCGCCAGGAGAGCTGGCCGGACCCCGACGCCTGAGGCGTCCCCTGTTCAACCAGCGAGAGCGACACGCGCCCAAATGCGGTTTGAAAGAGCCGCGCCGGGATACGAATGAGGCGGCCCCGCTGGGTATGAGCCAGCGGGGCCCATTCCATTTGCCCCGCGCGCGCCGGTTCAGCCCGCGGCGTACGCGTCGATCTCGCCGAGGATCCGCGACTTCACGTCGTCGTCGGCGTACGACGACCGCACGGCGGTGCGCGCCAGGTCGGCAACCCCATCGTCGTCCAGGTCGAGCAGCTCGGCCGCGATCTCGTACTCGCGGTTGAGGTCCGTGCCGAACATCGGCGGGTCGTCGGAGTTGACCGTGATCGTCACGCCGGCGTCCCGGAAGGCCCGGATCGGGTGCTCCTCGAGGGTGGTGACGGCCCGGGTCGCGATGTTCGACGACGGGCACACCTCGAGCGGGATCCCGTGCTCGGCGAGGTGCGCGAGCAGCGCCGGGTCCTGGGCCGACGAGGTGCCGTGACCGATCCGCTCGGCGCCGAGCAGCCGGATCGCGTCCCAGACGGTCTCCGGCCCGGTCGTCTCGCCGGCGTGCGGCAGGCTGCGCAGGCCGGCGGCGCGGGCGGCCTCGAAGTGCGGCTGGAACTGCGGGCGCGGCACGCCGATCTCCGGACCGCCCAGGCCGAAGCCGATCAGCCCCTCCGGGCGATGGTTGAGCGCGTAGTCGAGCGTCGACACCGCGGCGGGCAGCCCGCTCTCACCGGGGATGTCGTAGATCCACCGCAGCACCAGGCCGAAGTCGCGCTCAGCGGAGACGCGGGCATCCTCGATCGCCTCGGTGTAGGCCTCGATCGGCA
>JAOPYB010000421.1 GCA_025964835.1 Nocardioides sp.
CGGCGCCACCGGGCGAGCCCAGGTCGGAGAAGAACTCGACGTTCGCGGCGTAGTAGTCCTTCCACTGCTCCGGGGTGTCGTCCTCGTAGAAGATCGCCTCGACCGGGCAGACCGGCTCGCAGGCTCCACAGTCGACGCACTCGTCGGGGTGGATGTAGAGCATCCGCTTGCCCTCGTAGATGCAGTCCACCGGACACTCGTCGACGCATGCCCGGTCCTTGAGGTCGACGCACGGCTGGGCGATGACGTAGGTCACCAGTTCCTCCTGAGGGTCACGCGAGATGCAAGGTGAGGGCGGTCGGATGACAGCCTAGTATCCCGACGTGCCCCACTCCCCGGAAGCCCACGGTCTGGGCCCCCACGTCGTCGGTCTGCGCGTCGTCGTGCGCCGGGTGCTGCCCGGCGAGACGGGCCCAACCGGTGGGCCGGCCATGACCGACCTGCTGGGCGTCTGCACCGGCTGGGGTCCGACGACGTGCGTGGTCCAGCCGGAGTCGGGGGCCGCGGTCGAGATCGCGCTCGCCGACATCGTGTCCGGCAAGCCGGTTCCGCCGCGTCCGTCCGCCCGGCACCGGGTGTCCGCCGTGGAGGCCCAGCGACGCGCGCTGGTGCTCTGGCCGGATCTCCACACCGAGCCGCTCGGTGAGTGGCTGCTGCGCCGCTCCGCCACCGAGACCGCGCGCCGGGCCAACTCCGTGCTGGCCTTCGAGCCGTCGGGGGTAGCCGACGACTACGACCGCGTGGTGGCGTTCTACCAGCGGCCGATCGCGGCCGTGCTCCCCGACTCCCCGGAGGACGCGTTGTTCCGCGACCGCGGCTGGGTTGCCGAGAGCCATGACGCCGACACGCTCTTCCAGCTGGCCGGGGTCGCCCAGGTCCGCCGGGCCCTCGGCTCCGGACCGTCCGGGCCGGCCGTCGCCGAGGCCGTCGTACGAGTGCAGGACGGCCTCGCCGTCGCCCGGATCGACGACGTGGCCAGCGGGATCGCGGCGTACGACCGGGACTGGGTGGGCTTCCGCAGCATCGAGGTCTCCCCCGGGCACCGGCGTCGCGGCCTCGGCCTCGCGGTGATGGCGGCCCTCCTCGAGTGGGGCGCGGAGCGGGGCGCCACCACCGCCTACCTCCAGGTGCTCGGCGACAACACCGCCGCCCTGGCGCTCTACGAGCGGCTGGGGTTCGGCACCCACCACGCCTACCGCTACCTCACGCCCGGCTGAGACGAAAAGGGCTAGCGGCGCGGGGGGCTCGCGACCTACGCTCGGCGCGGCACCCGCGAGGCCCGACAACCCTCGCCCTGGCAGCAGGGAAGCGTGGCCCGCGCGTCCGGCGTACCGACGAGAGGCCGGGGTCGACCCGGCAAAGGTGTGGTGGCACCGCGACCTTGCCCCCGCCCACACCTCCAGGGCTTTCGTGCCTACCTGGAGGTGACTGTCATGAAACGCACCCTGAGCGCCGAGCTCCCCCACACCCCGCCCGGGTCCCCGGTCCGGCTGCAGGGCTGGGTCCACCGGCGCCGCGAGCTGTCGTCGGTGACGTTCCTGGTCCTCCGCGACCGCACCGGTCTCGCGCAGGTCGTGGTCAAGGACGGCGCGGACGTGCCGCCCGAGGAGACCACGGTCGAGGTCGTGGGGGTCGCCACGGCCAACCCCGAGGCGCCGGGCGGCATCGAGGTCACCGAGCCGGTGCTCACGCCCCTGACCGAGCCCGCGGCCACACCACCCGTCGAGCTGTGGCGACCGACGATGAACGCGTCGCTGCCGACGCTCCTCGACCACGCGCCCGTGACCTGGCGGCACCCCGCGCAGCGCGCGAAGTGGGAGCTCGCAGCCGCCTCGCTGCGCGGTTTCCGCGGCACCCTCGACGCGGCTGGGTTCACGGAGATCCAGACCCCGAAGTTCGTGGCGTCCGCGACGGAGTCGGGCGCCAACGTCTTCCAGGTCGACTACTTCGGGCGTCCGGCGTACCTCGCCCAGAGCCCGCAGTTCTACAAGCAGCAGCTGGTCGGCGTCTTCGAGCGCGTCTACGAGGTCGGCCCGGTCTTCCGCGCCGAGCCGCACGACACGGTGCGCCACCTGGCGGAGTACGTCTCCCTCGACGCCGAGCTCGGCTTCATCGAGGACCACCGCGACGTGCTGCGGGTCCTCCGCGAGGTGCTCGCGGGCATGGCCGCGGCGATCCACGAGCACGCCGCTGCCGCGGTCGAGCGGACCGGGGCCCGGGTGCCGGTCGTCCCCGAGGAGATCCCGGTCGTGCGCTTCGCCGACGCGCTCGCGCTGGTGGGCGCACCGGCGGACGAGCCCGACCTCGCACCCGAGCACGAGCGCGCCCTCGGTGCCTGGGCCCTCGCCGAGCACGGCAGCGACTTCCTGGCGGTCGAGGGCTACCCGATGGCCAAGCGGCCGTTCTACACGCATCCGTGGTCTCGAGACGGCGCTGGCGCGTCTCCTCGAGAAGCGGAGGGATGGTCCAACAGCTTCGACCTGCTCTTCCGCGGGCTCGAGCTGGTCACCGGCGGGCAGCGCCTGCACCGCCCCACGGCGTACGACGAGGCGATCCGGGCGCGCGGTGAGGACCCGGCCGACTACGCGGCGTACCTCCAGGCGTTCGAGCACGGCATGCCGCCGCACGGGGGCTTCGCGATCGGGCTGGAGCGCTGGACGGCGCGACTCGTCGAGGCGGCCAACGTGCGCGAGGTGACGCTCTTCCCGCGCGACCTGAACCGGCTGACGCCATGAGCCCCGGCGCGGCCAGTTCGTTTAACGCGAGTTTCTTAGTATGGTTACTTCATGCTTCGTGACCATCGAGACCGTCCTGTCGACGGCGGCGACTGGTTCCTCCACCACGGCACCGACGTGGAGACCCGCTGGGACGAGGACGTCCCGCACCTGACCCCCAACGACCGGTTCTTCGTGCGCAACCACACCCGGCCGCCGGTCGTCGACGTCGAGACCTGGCGGCTGCTGGTCACCGGGGACGGCGTGTCCGGCGAGGCGACGTACTCCCTCGCCGAGCTGCAGGCCTTCACGAGCACGACGGTCGAGCGCGC
This sequence comes from Nocardioides sp., assembly GCA_025964835.1. Lineage (GTDB taxonomy): Bacteria > Actinomycetota > Actinomycetes > Propionibacteriales > Nocardioidaceae > Nocardioides. The sequence continues at coordinate 3,047 of JAOPYB010000421.1, forward strand.
GCTCGAGTGCACCGGCAACGGCCGGAAGCTCTTCGCCGATCAGCAGGGAGCCGCACGCCCCGGCACCCAGTGGGGCCTCGGCGCCATCGGCGTCGCCCGCTGGACCGGCGTCCCGCTGCGCACCGGGCTCCGTCATGCCGGGCTGCGCGACGACGCGGTCCAGGTGATGCCGGTCGGGCTCGACGACCCATTCGTCGAGGACGGCGTCGACCACGGCCGCGTCCGCCGGCCGCTGCCGATGGCGAAGGCCCTCGACGACGCCCTGATCGCCTGGGAGATGAACGGCGAGCCGCTGCCCGCCGACCACGGGTTCCCGGCGCGGTTGATCGTGCCCGGCTGGGTCGGGATCGCGAGCATCAAGTGGCTCGGCGAGCTGCGGGTCACGACCAGCGTCGTCGACTCACCGTGGAACACCACCTGGTACCGCATGCACGGCGAGGGCTGGTCCGGCGACGACGCGGTGCTCGACGTGATGCCCCCCAAGAGCATTCTCGACGTCACCGGCCGTCTCGAGGCCGGCCGGATGTCGGTGCTCCGCGGCCGGGCCTGGTCCGGGGAGGCGACCGTCAGCGTCGTCGAGCTCAGCACCGACGGGGGCGCCACCTGGCAGGAGACCACGCTCACCGGGCCGAACGAGCCGTCCAGCTGGGTCGAGTGGGAGCACGCCTGGACCCCGTCGCAGGCGGGGCCGCACGAGCTCGTCACCCGCGCCACCGACAGCCGCGGCCGGCGTCAGCCGGTGCAGGCGCCGCTGAACGACGACGGCTACCTCTTCTGGGCCGCGATCCGCCACCCCGTGACCGTGGCCGAGTCGTCGTTGGTCAGCAGTCGGGCCGGAACACCGGGTCGGCCGCCCCCCGTCGACTGAGGACGTTCAGCGTCCACGCGTAGTCGAGCGAGAGGACGCCGTAGCCCGCGCCGGCTCGGGCCGCGCGGCTATGGCGTCTTGCAGATCACCGTGTCGGCGGGCGTGTAGTGGGTGTGGAAGACCTCGTCATGGTCGAGGGCGCTCTCACCGTGTC
>JAOPYB010000434.1 GCA_025964835.1 Nocardioides sp.
CCGACCTCCCTGACCACCTCGGGCAGCAGGTGGAACGGCACCGGGGCGCGGTCGAGCTGGCGGCCGCCGTGGTTGGAGAGCACGATCGCGTCGACGCCGACGTCGGCCAGCTTGCGCGCGTCGGCGAGGCTCTGGACGCCCTTGACGGAGACCTGGCCCGGCCACTGGTCGCGGATCCAGGCGAGGTCGTCGTAGGTCACGGTCGGATCGAACATCGTGTCCAGCAGGTCGGCGACTGTGCCCGACCAGGCGTCCAGCGAGGCGAAGGCCAGCGGCTCGGTGGTCAGGAAGTTCAACCACCACGCCGGCCGCGGGATCGCGTTGGCGACCGTGCGGGGGGTCAGCGTGGGGGGGATGGTCATGCCGTTGCGCACGTCCCGCAGCCGGGCGCCGGCGACGGGCACGTCGACGGTCACCAGCAGGGTGTCGAAGCCGGCCTTCGCGGCCCGGTCGACCAGTGCCATCGACCGGTCGCGGTCCTTCCACATGTAGAGCTGGAACCAGTTGCGGCCGCCCTCGGCGGCAGGGTTCGCCGCCGCGACGTCCTCGATGCTCGTCGTCCCCATCGTCGAGAGCGCGAACGGGATACCGGCCGCCCGCGCCGCCGTCACACCGGCGATCTCCCCCTCGGCCTGCATCATCCGCGTGAAGCCCGTGGGGGCGATGCCAAAGGGCAGCGCGACCCGGGCACCCAGCACCTCGCGGGAGGTGTCCACGTGCGAGACGTCGCGCAGGATCGCAGGGTTGAACTGCACGTCCCCGAACGCCTCACGCGCGCGAGCGAGCGAGACCTCGCCGTCGGCGGCGCCGTCGGTGTAGTCGAACGCCGCCTTCGGGGTACGCCGCTTCGCGATGCGGCGCAGGTCCTCGATCGTCAGCGCCGCGGCGAGCCGGCGCTCCTTCGGGGAGAGCGTGGGCTTCTTGAACGTGAGCAGGGGGGCGAGGTCACGTCGCTTGGGCAGCTGCCGCTTCATCTCTGCACTCCATCATGTCTCGGGGGGACGCGCGAGCCCGCGGCCTGCCAGTCCAGGTCGTGGCGGGGCTCGAAGCGGCGTACGTCGTGGGTCCGGCGCACCAGGTCCCGCACCGCGGCGAGGTCGGGCAGGTCGACTCGTGGGTTACGACGACATCGAGTTCGCGGCCGCGGCCGCGGTGCCGCTCACGTCGGTGCGCCAGCCTCGCCAGGAGCACGGACGCATGGCAGCCGAGCTCGTCATGGACGAGGCGAGCAACCCCCGGCACGCGCACCAGCAGGTGACCTTCACCCCCGAGTTGGTGGCCGCGCATCGACGACGGGTTGAGCCGGGACGCCTCGCGCTGACCTGTCACGAACTCCTCGCTGAGCCGCCCGAAAGTTTCGGGCAGGTCAGCGTCGGTGGGCGCGGAAGAAGTCGTCGAGGAGCGCGGTCGACTCCTCGGCCAGCACCCCGCTCACGACCTCGGGCCGGTGGTTGAGCCGCCGGTCGCGGACGACGTCCCACAGGCTCCCGACGGCGCCGGCCTTCGGGTCGAAGGCGCCGAAGACGACCCGCTCGACCCGGCTGAGCACCGCGGCGCCGGCGCACATGGTGCACGGCTCGAGGGTCACGACCAGCGTGCAGCCCTCGAGGCGCCACTCCCCCCGGGTCCGGGCCGCGGCACGGAGCGCCACGACCTCGGCGTGGCCGGTCGGGTCGTGCTCGGCCTCGCGCACGTTGCGTCCCCGGCCGAGGACCTCCCCGCCGGCGTCGACCACGACCGCCCCGATCGGGACGTCACCGGTCTCACGCGCCGCCTCGGCCTGGGCCAGGGCGGTGCGCATGGGCGCGCGCCACGCGTCGTACGACGGGGTCATGGAGTCGTCAGCGCCGCTCAGGCGGACGCGAGCCCGACGGCCTCGTCGAACAGCGAGCCGAAGCCCAGCCGGCGGGCGATCTCGGAGAGCGCCTCGTCGGGGTAGAGGTCGACGTCGTCGAGGAGCACGGCGAGGTCCATCGCGTGCAGGCCCATGTCGCCGAGGAGGTCCAGGTCGCCGGCCGGGGCCTGGTCGTCCTCGTCCTCGGGCATCGGCAGGTTGAGGAAGTCGATCGCCGAACTGGCGATCTCCCACTCGTCGGCAGCCGTGAAGTCGGAGAGCAGCACCCGCACGTCGGCGCCGGCCACCCGCACGATCACGAAGAAGTCCTCGTCGACGGCCACCATGCCCATCGCGCCGCCGTCACCGGGGAAGCGGCGCAGGGCGTGGGCGAGCGTGTCGATGCCGCCCAGCACGTCGTGCGCCAGCTGCGCGACCTGCCAGACGCCCTCCTCGCGGTAGGCGGCCAGGGCGAAGTCGACCCCGTCGCTCTGCTCGGCCATGTCACTCCTCCGCTCCTGTGCTCCCGCCCCGACGCCACCAGAGTGACAGACCGCAGGCACGGGGGCCAACCCCCTCCCCGGCTCCGGCGCCACGGCGTCGGAGTGCCCGTCTGGACTAGGGTTTCGCCCATGCGCACCCACGTCGTCGACCACCCGCTCGTCGCCCACAAGCTCACCGTCCTGCGTGACGAGAACACCGACTCGCCGACGTTCCGCCGCCTCGCCGACGAGCTCGTGACGCTGCTGGCCTACGAGGCCACCCGCGACGTGCGCGTCGAGGCCGTCGACATCGTGACGCCGGTGTCCCCGACGACGGGGGTCAAGCTGGCGACGCCCAAGCCGCTGGTCGTCCCGATCCTGCGGGCCGGCCTGGGCATGCTCGACGGGATGATGCGCCTGCTCCCGACCGCCGAGGTGGGCTTCCTCGGCATGGTGCGCAACGAGGAGACCCTCGAGGCGTCGACGTACGCCGAGCGGCTGCCCGACGACCTCTCGGGTCGCCAGTGCTACGTCCTCGACCCGATGCTGGCGACCGGCGGCACGCTGGCCGCGGCGATCCGCTTCCTCACCGACCGGGGGGCCGACCACATCACCGCGATCTGCCTGCTGGCCGCGCCGGAGGGCTGCGCGCGGCTCGAGCGCGACCTCGAGGACATCGACGTCCCGGTCACCGTCGTCACCGCCGCGATGGACGAGAAGCTCGACGACAACGGCTACATCGTGCCCGGGCTGGGCGACGCAGGCGACCGGCTGTACGGCATCGCCGGCTGACCTGCGGGCGCGCGTTCCCGTTCAATTGTTGGGAAAGACACCGTCCATCGTCCCGATCCGGTCTCTTCGGCGACAACTGAACGATTGCGCGCACCCGCGGGCGTCCCGAACGCGTCAGCCCGGGAAGATCTGGACCGTCCCGGTCGCGACCAGCACCAGGAGCACCACGACGAGCAGCCCGAGGGCGGCGTACGCCCACTCCTTGCTGACTCTCGACTCGTCGGACTCGGGGGCGTCGTAGCGGTGTCCGTCTGGGCGCGCCAGGCGCTCGTCGTCCTCGTTGCTCATGACCGGCTCCTCGGGGATAGTGGTCGATCTGGTTCGGGCGTCTGCGAAGTCAACGCGCCAGGCGCCATTTGGTCACAAACCACGGGATTTCGGGCCGGAAACCCACGGTTGGGGACCAAACCCCAGGCCCCAGATCCGCTCAGAGGGCCTTGACCGCGTTGAGCAGCTTGCCGAGGGAGTCCTTGGCGTCGCCGAAGAGCAGCGTGGTCCTGGGGTCGAAGAGCAGCTCGTTCTCGATGCCCGCGAAGCCGGGGCGCATCGAGCGCTTCATGAAGACGACCTGCTGGGCCTCGTCGGCGTTCAGGATCGGCATGCCGTAGATCGGGGCACCCGGCGTGGTCTTCGCGGCCGGGTTGACGACGTCGTTGGCACCGACGACGAGGACCACGTCGGTGTGCTTGAACTCGCCGTTGATCTCATCCATCTCGACCAGCTGCTCATAGGGCACCTGGGCCTCCGCCAGCAGCACGTTCATGTGTCCCGGCATCCGGCCGGCGACCGGGTGGATGGCGTAGTCGACCTTGGTGCCGCGGGCGATCAGCACCTCCACCAGCTCGCGCAGCGTGTGCTGCGCCTGGGCGACGGCGAGGCCGTAGCCGGGCACGACGATCACCCGGTCGGCGTACCCGAGCAGGATCGCGACGTCCTCGGGGCCGGCGGACTTGACCGGCCGGTCCGACGCCTCGCCCGAGCCGAGCGTGGAGCCGCCCTTGAGCGCGCCGAAGAGGATGTTCGCGACCGAGCGGCCCATCGCCTTGGCCATCAGCATCGTGAGGAACGTGCCGGAGGCACCGACGAGGGTGCCGGCGACGAGCAGCACCACGTTGTCGAGCACGTAGCCGCCCGCGGCGACGGTCAGGCCGGTGAAGGCGTTGAGCAGCGAGATCACGATCGGTACGTCGGCCCCGCCGACGGGCAGCACGAGCAGCAGCCCGATGAGCAGGCCGACCAGCGCGAGGACCACACCGACCCAGACGGCGGGCCCGGTGACGGTGACGACGCCGAGCACGACGGCAGCGATACCGGACGCCCCGAAGAGGATCGGCAGCCCGGGGAAGACCACCGGCCGCGAGGTCATCAGCTCCTGGAGCTTGGCGAACGTGACGACCGAGCCCGCGAACGAGATGGACCCGACGAGGATCGTGAACGCCGTCGCCGCGAGCGTGAACCAGTTGACCGCGCCGTCGATCTCGGTGAGCGGGATGAGCTCGTGCAGCTCGAGGAGGGCGACCAGCGCCGCCGCGCCACCGCCGACGCCGTTGAAGAGCGCGACCATCTGCGGCATCTGGGTCATCTGCACCCGCTGGGCGCCGAAGACGCCCCCCGCGGTGCCGATCGCGATCGCCACCAGGATCAGCGCCAGGTGGTCGAGGTCGAGGTAGAAGAAGGGCACGGCCACGGCGACGACCGCGGCGGCGGCACCGATGAGGTTGCCGATCCGGGCGGTCTTCGGGCCGGAGAGCCCCTTGAGCGCGAGGATGAAGCAGACGGCGCAGGCGAGGTAGGTCAGCTGGACCCAGATGGGAGTCACGCGGCACCGCCGTCGCTGGTCGGGGCGGGCGCGGGCTTCTTCTTGCGCACGAACATCTGGAGCATCCGGTCGGTCACCACGAAGCCGCCCACCATGTTGATGGCGGCCAGCACGATCGCGACCAGCCCGACGACCAGGGCGACGTCGTTGTCGGTGGTGCCGGTGACGATCACGGCGCCGAGCAGGATGATCCCGTGGATCGCGTTGGCGCCCGACATCAGCGGTGTCTGCAGGGTCGACGAGACCTTCGCGATCACATCGATGCCGACGAAGACGGACAGCACGAAGATCGTCAGCCAGACGATGGGCTCGCTCACTGGTCGGACTCCTGGTCGTACGGCAGCTCGGGCTGCGACGGCGGGTGGGGTTCCGCGCGCGGCGGTGCGTCAGCGGGAGCGGGTGCGGCCTCCGCGTCGGCGACGGGCTCGGGAGCCGCCTCCGGGGCGGGGCCCTCGATCGCCTCGCGGGTGGGCTCGTGGCGGATGGCGCCCTCGTGGGTGACGCAGGAGCCGGCGACGATCTCGTCCTCGAAGTCGGGCGCGAACCGCGCACCCCCCTCGTCGTCGGACGTCTCGGTCATCAGCGTCACCAGGTTGACGACGTTCTGGGCGTAGAGCCGCGAGGCCGGGCCGGGCATCTGGCTCGGGACGTTCCGACCGCCCCACACCTGGGCGTTGCCGACGCGGACCACCTCACCGGCCACCGAGCCCTCGACGTTGCCGCCGGTCTCGGAGGCCAGGTCGACCACGACCGAGCCCGGCGACATCTGCTCGACCATCTCGCGGGTCACGAGCATCGGCGCCTGCCGGCCGGGGACCGCCGCGGTGGTGATGAGGGCGTCGGCGGCCGCGATGTACGGCGCGAGCAGGTCGCGCTGGCGGGCGGCCCGGTCCTCGGTCATCTCCCGGGCGTAGCCGCCCGATCCCTCGAGGG
>JAOPYB010000490.1 GCA_025964835.1 Nocardioides sp.
GGCTGCTCAAGATCAACCCGACCGACCCGTCCGGCGCTCCGGGGGCGACGGCCGACGCGTTCGCGACCGTCTTCGTCGTCGCCACGATCATGGTCGCCGCCGTGCTCGTCCCGGCGTTCTTCCTGCCGCGCACCAAGCTGACGGCCCCGGTCGACCCGGCGGTGCTGGTCGGCCATTGACCGCGACGCTCAGACAGGGACCCGCCCGGTGATCGGCGGCAGGTCCTTGGGCGTGACGATGCCGGGCCGTGCCGCGACCACGGCCGGCACGGCGTTCGTCACCGGCATCGCGGTGTAGATCATCCCGAGGCCCGGCGGCCTCGAGCAGGCGGCAGAGCTCGTCGATGCTGGACCACAGCGGGTTGTAGACACAGGCGTCCGGCCGCAGCGCGAGCAGCGCGTCGACGTCGTCCGTGGCGACGCCCGTCGGCTCGGGCCAGCCGCACAGCTCGGCGGCGTCCCGGCCGACCTTCTCGGCACCGCGGGCGCTCGAGGACCGCGTGCAGCGACCGCCGTCCGATGCTGCCGGTCGTCCGCTGGATCACCCTCAGGGGCACGCTGCTCATGCCAGGGACCGCGGAACGCGTTCCAGTTCCGCGTAAAGAATGTCGTCCCCGCGGGTGACGACTGCGTGAACCGGACCACGTCCTGAGCGTGGATCGCGCCCCGTCCGACGCGTCCGTGACCGGGCCCACGCGCGGAGAACTTGCGTGGGCCGCGCCGATCTTGCAACGGTTGTCGATCAGCGCGACTCACGCAGCTCGCCTTTCCGCCGGCAGACGGCGACTCATCCAGGAGTCCGTCCCGGCCTCGACATCTCGTCCGTTCTCGCCTCGCGACCTCGCACGTCCGTCGACTCCGAAAGGTCTCGTTCGTGTCCATCACCCTTTCCCCGCACACCTCCCCGACGCCTCCTCCCGACGCCGACACCGGCCGGGTGGGCTCGCCCACCGAGGTGGTCTCCGTCCCGGTCCGCAGCCGCCTGGCGCTGCCCGTCGTACGCCGCCGCGAGATCGTCGCGGTCATCGACCCGGTCTGGCGCGCCGACCACGACGCGACCGACTCGGTCCGGGCCCCCCAGGAGGTCGTGGCGGCCGCCGCCGAGCGGCTGACCCGCTTCCTCCAGCCCAGCGAGATCGTCGCCAGCACCCCGGACGGCCGCCTCACCCTCAGGCTGCGGCACGAGGACCGCGCCGCGCGGCCGGTCCGCCTCCAGGAGATGGCCTACCACGCGATCGAGGTCTTCGACGCCCTCACCGACGGCGACCGGGTCAGCGACCTCGGCGTCGGCTGGGCCCGGATCACCCGGAAGCAGGACCCGGCACAGGCCGAGAAGCACGCGGCCGCAGCGGCCGCCGAGTCGGTCAACCAGCGCGACCTCCAGCCGCGCCAGCAGGGCGCCCACGTGCGTACCCGGCACCCCGCGGTGAGCCCGTGGAGCGCGAGCCGCCAGGTGCTGCTCGCAACGGTCGGCAGTGTCGTGCTGCCGTTCGCCGCCCTGGTCGGGCTGTACGCCGTCGGGATCGACCTCTCCGGCCCGCTGTACTGGACCCTGGTCACCGCGCTGGCGATCACCGCCGCGACGATCTGGGCCGAGTGCTCCCACGCCCTCGACCCGCCGAAGCTCCCGGCCCAGCCGGACGTCCCCGCGCCGCGCGCCAGCGCCGTCATCGCGGCGTACCTCCCCAACGAGGCCGACACGATCGTCGAGACCGTCCACGAGTTCCTGGCCCAGGACTACTCCGGTGGCCTGCAGGTCGTGGTCGCCTACAACACCCCCGTGCCGCTCCCGGTCGAGGCCGAGCTCGCCGAGCTCGCGCTGCAGCACCCGGACCTCAGCGTGCTCAAGGTCCCCGACAGCACCTCGAAGGCGCAGAACGTCAACGCCGCCCTGCGCGTCGCCGACGGTGAGTTCGTCGGCATCTTCGACGCCGACCACCACCCCGCCCAGGGCAGCTTCGACCGCGCCTGGCGCTGGATCGCGGACGGCGTGGACGTCGTCCAGGGGCACTGCGTGATCCGCAACGGCGCGGACTCCGCGCTCGCCCGCCTGGTCGCCGTCGAGTTCGAGCAGATCTACGCGGTCGCTCACCCGGGCCGCGCGTCGGTCTACCGCTTCGGCATCTTCGGCGGCTCCAACGGCTACTGGCGGGCGTCCGCGCTCCAGCAGATCCGGCTGCGCGGCTCATTCCTGACCGAGGACATCGAGGCCTCCATGCGCCTGCTCGAGGCCGGCGGCCGGATCGTCAACGACCCGGGCCTGGTGAGCCGCGAGCTCGCGCCCGAGACCGCGAAGGCACTGTGGAACCAGCGGATGCGCTGGGCGCAGGGCTGGTTCCAGGTCTCCTGCCGGCACCTGATGACCACCCTGCGGTCGCCGAGCCTCAACCTGCGGCAGAAGATCGGCGTCGGCTACCTGCTCGGCTGGCGCGAGGTCTATCCGTGGATCGCGCTGTCCGCCTGGCCGCTGCTCGGGTTCCTGGCCTGGCGCGACGGCGGGATCTCCTTCGGGTCACCCATCTTCCTGCTCCTCACGCTGTTCGTCACGGTCTCGGGCCCGCTGCAGACGCTGGCCGCATGGCGGCTCGCGGCACCCGAGATGCGCCGCCACCCGTGGTGGTTCGTCGGCGGGGCGCTGGCCAACCTGCTCTTCTACACCGAGCTGAAGAACCTCGTGAACCGGGTGGCGCACCTCAAGCAGCTGCGCGGCGAGCACCAGTGGGTCGTCACGCCGCGCACCGCGGCGAGCACCGGCTCCAGCATCGAGCAGTCCCCCGACACCCCCGCCACCCCCGACACCGAGGAGGTGGCCGCATGAGCATCGCGACCGCAACCCCGATCACCTCGGCCGCCGCGACCCCGGTGGCCGACCCCGGCTCCGCCCCCACCGCGCGCCCCGTCTTCCCCCTGGGTTGGCTGCGCGGCCTGGCGGCGCTCGCCGTCGTCTTCTTCCACTCCTACCAGAACAACCGCTCCGGCCCGGGGAGTGCCTGGCCCTTCTCGGGCGCCGCCCACCAGGCGATGCTCGGCACCGACCTCTTCGTGGACATGTTTTTCGTGCTGTCCGGCCTGGTGCTGTGGCTGCCGATCGCGCGCGCCTGTGCGGACGGCGCGACCAGCCGGCCCGGTCGGGTGCTGCTCTTCCGGCGGATGGCGCGGCTGCTGCCGCTCTACTACGCCGTCGTGCTCGTCGTCTGGACGACCACGAACCCCGCCCTGCCGGGGAACTGGCAGGACCTGGCGCTGCACCTGACCTTCACGCACGTCTACAGCGACCAGTACATCTTCTGGACCGACGGGCCCGCGTGGTCGCTCGCCGTTGAGTTCCACTTCTACGTGCTGATGGCGCTCGCCGTACCGCTGGTGAACGCCGCCGTGCGGCGTACGTCGACCCGCCGCGGCCGGCTGGTGGCCGCGAGCGTGCTGCCGGCCGCGAGCATCGCGGTCGGGCTGGGCTACCTGCTCTGGGCGACGCTCACGGCGCAGGGCGCGGAGAACTGGTCGATCTGGTTCTCGCCGCTCTCCCGCGGTGTCGACTTCGGCCTCGGCATGGGCCTGGCCGTCCTCAGCGCGGCCGGGATCCGCTTCGGCGGCCGGCTGCGCCTGGCCACGGCCCTCGTCGGCACGGTGGCCCTGGGTGCCCTCGTCATGGCCCGGCCGGTGTCGCTCGCCGGAGAGTGGTGGCACCCGTTGTACGCCGCCGCGATCGCGCTCGGCATGACCTCGATCGTGCTGCACGACGGCCCGTGGCCGCGGGTGCTGGACTGGCGGCCGCTCGCGCGCGTGGGTGCGCTGGGCTACGGCGTCTACCTGATCCACGAGCCGGTGATGCGGTTCCTCGGGTACCTCGGGCTGCTGCCCGACGCGCGACCCGGCCCGCAGTTCCTGATCACGGCGTTCCTCGTGGTCGTCCCGACGATCGCACTGGCCTGGCTCAGTGCGCGGACGCTCGAGGCGGCCGGGCTGCGGCTGCTGGCGATGCTGGATCGCGACGGGCGGCCGCGGGACTACTACGACCACCTCGGCGAGGAGGACCTCTCGCCGACGGTCAGGACCCGCTCGCCAGAGCCAGCGGAAGCACCTCGCGGGCACCAGCCCGCCTGAGCGCCCGGGCGGCCAGCGTGAGGGTCCAGCCGCTGACGACGAGGTCGTCGACCAGCAGGACTCCGGGCTGGCCGCCCAGTTCGGCCTCCAGCTGGTAGCGGCGGCCCGCCGCGGCCACCCGCTGGGCGGAGTTGGCGGAGCCCTGCCCCGGGACGACCGAGGGGTCGACGATCGCGAACCGGCCGAGCACCGGCACCTTGAGGTAGCGGGAGAGCCCGTCGGCGAGGTCGGCGGTCAGGGTCGGCCGGCTGGCGGACTCGACGTAGACGATGCCGTCGACAGACGGGCGCCAGTCGCCCAGCACCTCGACGACGGCCCTGACCAACGGCACCGGGACGGGACCGTCGGGCGTGCCCGGCCGGAACAGCTCCCGCAGGGCCTGGCCGTAGCCGAGGTCGGTGAGCCGGGCGATCGTGCGGCCCTCCGCGGCACCGTGGGCGATCTTGCCCTTGAGCTCGATCCCGAGGTTGGCCAGGGCGGACGGCCACATCTTGCGGGGCTCGAGGACGACACCGGGACGGGAGAGCCGGGCTCCGGCCTCCTGCACCGACGCGGCCGAGACGTCGGTCGACAGGTCGAGCCCGCCGCAGTTGTCGCAGCGGCCGCACTCGGTGGCCTCGGGGTCGTCGAGCTGGTCGCGCAGGAACCACATCCGGCAGCGGTCGGTGTCGAGGTAGTCGATCATCGCCCGCTGCTCGCGCTCGCGCGCCTCGGCCACCCGGGCGTAGCGCTCCTCGTCGTAGGCCCACGGTCGGCCGGTGGCCTCCCAGCCGCCGCGGACGCGGCGTACGGCGCCGTCGACGTCGAGCACCTTGAGCATCGTCTCGAGGCGGGTGCGGTTGAGCTCGACGTACGACTCGAGCGCCGCGGTGCTGAGCGGGCGGCCCGCGTCGGCGAGGGCCTGGATCGTCTGCCGGACGAGCTCCTCGCGGGGGAAGGCCAGGGAGGCGAAGTAGGCCCAGATGTCGCGGTCCTCGATCGCCGGCAGCAGCACGACCGTTGCGCTCTCGTTGTCCGTGGCGAGGCCGCGGCCGGCGCGGCCGACCTGCTGGTAGTAGGCGACCGGCGAGGCGGGCGCGCCCATGTTGACGACGAAGCCGAGGGTGGCGTCGAAGCCCATGCCGAGCGCGCTCGTCGCCACGAGCGCCTTCACCCGCCCGGCGATGAGGTCCTGCTCGAGGGCCTGCCGCTCGGTGGGGTCGGTCTGGCCGGAGTAGGCGGCGACGTCGTGACCGCGGGAGCGCAGGTAGTCGGCGATCTCCTGGGTGGCGGCGACGGTCAGGCAGTAGATGATCCCCGAGCCCGGCTGCTCGGCGAGGTGGTCGGCCAGCCAGGCGAGGCGCTGCTCGGCGGTCTTGAGCCGGACCACCCCGAGTCGCAACGACTCACGGTCGAGGGAGCCCCGGAGCACGAGGACGTCGGTGCCGAGCTGCTCGGCGACGTCGGCGGTCACCCGCGCGTTGGCGGTGGCGGTGGTCGCGAGCACCGGGATGCCGTCGGGCAGGTCGGCGAGGAGGGTCCGGATCCGGCGGTAGTCGGGGCGGAAGTCGTGGCCCCAGTCGGAGATGCAGTGCGCCTCGTCGACGACGAGCAGCCCGCACGTCGCCGCGAGCTTGGGCAGCACCTCGTCGCGGAATCCGGGGTTGTTGAGCCGCTCCGGGCTGACGAGGAGCACGTCGACCTCGCCCGCCCGGATGGCCTCCTGGATCGGCTCCCAGGACTCGATGTTGGTGGAGTTGATCGTGACCGCCCGGATGCCGGCGCGCTCGGCGGCCTCGATCTGGTTGCGCATCAGCGCCAGCAGCGGAGACACGATGACGGTCGGGCCGGCCCCGGCCTCACGGAGCAGCAGGGTCGCCACGAAGTAGACCGCGGACTTGCCCCAGCCGGTGCGCTGCACGACCAGCGATCGCCGGCGGCCCACGGCCAGCGCCTCGATCGCGGTCCACTGGTCCTCGCGCAGGCTGACGTCGTCGCGGCCGACCAGGGCCCGCAGGTGGGCCTCGGCGGACGCCCGAACGTCGGTGGTGGGGGCGGCGTGGGGCGAGGTGGTCACCCGCACTGTCTACCAGCGACACCCGACACCCGGGTCGTGTGCCCGAGGACGCGGCGGGGCGCGTCCTGGGGCACACGACCGAGCAATGGTCAGGCCGCCGGGCCCTTGCTGCGGACGTCCGCGACGGCGCCCATCGCGTCGCGGAGCTCGGCGAGCCAGTCCTCCTCGTGCTGGCCGACCAGGCGCACGCACCAGGCCAGCGCCTCGGAGCGCGACCGGGCCACGCCGGCCTCGACGAGGGTGTCGAGGACCAGGCGCTGCGGCTGGCGGAGCCGGGTCATGACCGGCGCCGCCACGTGGGTCCACAGCTCGGCGTGCTCGCCGACGCGGACGCCCCAGGAGACCTTGCGCTCGAAGCGGTGCTCGGCCTCGCGGGCGATCTTCATCCGCTCGCCGCGGGTGTCCTCGCGGAACGCCTTGGCGCGGCCCGCCCGGGCCTCGCCGAGCTCCGCGTCCGAGGGGGCTTCCGCGGGCGCGTCGGTGGCGTCGGTGCCGAGGTCGACGTCGGGGACGGTGAGCACGAGGGTGATCTCCTCGCGGTCGACCGTGATGTCGGCAGGCGCGGCCTGCCAGTCCTGCGGGAGGCGGCCGGCGAACCAGCCCCGCACCCGCTCCTGAGTCGCTTCTGTAATCATGTAATCGACATTACAGCGGCCTCCAAGTGGTATCACCACGGCGCCGGCGGCCTCCTCCTCCCCGACCGCTCACCAGAACCCAGGACCAGGAGAACTCCCATGCACACGCGCATCCTCATCGTCGGCCTCGCCGCCGCCCTCGCCACCACCACGGCCGTCGCCGCCTCCGCCACGACCACCGTCGGGCGGCACTACGCCCAGGGCCAGCACGCGACCCGGACGGACACCCCGAAGGTGTTCGCCTGCGACGGCGGCAAGCAGGTCAGCATGCAGGCCCGCATCGTCAACAGCCCGTTCATCTTCGCCGAGACCGCCGTGAACGACGAGGACCAGGCGGTGCCCGGCGCCGCGATCGCGCTGGCCGGACCCAAGACCGGCGGCGCGGACACGGTCCTGGTGACGTTCTCGGCCGAGTCGCAGATCACCGGCGGCGACGTCAGCGACTGGATGGGTCTCGAGGTGCACGTGGACGGCGTGCCGATCAACCCGTTCACGGCCGCCGGCGACCTGGTCGCCTTCACGGGCGAGCCGAGCTGGAACGCCAACTCCCTCCAGTTCTGCACGAAGCTCAAGGAGGGTCGCCACAAGCTCCAGGTGTTCGCCAACCTGCACGACTCCAGCGGCAGCCACGACCTGAGCGGCTGGCTCGACGACTACACCGTCACGTTCCAGCGCTTCAGCTGAGCCGGAACCGGGCGGCCCGCTCCCCTGGGGGCGGGCCGCTCGTGCGTCACCAGATGCGGACGCGGTCCTGCTGGTCGAGCCAGAGCCCGTCGCCCTCCGACGTCTCGAACACCTCGTGGAACTCGTCGAGGTTGCGCACGATGTTGGCGCGGAACTCCGGCGGGCTGTGCGGGTCGATCGTGAGGTACTGCTGCTCCTGCTCCTTGCGCCGCTTGGTGCGCCAGCAGTAGGCCCAGTTCAGGAACACGCGTTGCCGGGCCGCCGCGTCGGCCGACCCGCCCTGGGAGATGACGTAGGCCTTGTGGCCGATCGTCAGGCCGCCCAGGTCGCCGATGTTCTCGCCCACGGTCAGGGCGCCGTTGACGTGCTCCCCGGGGAGCGCGCGCGGCTCGAAGGCGTCGTACTGCTCGATGAGGGCCTTGGACTTCACCTCGAAGGCCGCCTTGTCCGCGGCGGTCCACCAGTCGTTGAGGTTGCCCTCGCCGTCGTACTGCGCGCCCTGGTCGTCGAAGCCGTGGCCGATCTCGTGGCCGATGACCGAGCCGATGCCGCCGTAGTTCTCGGCCGGGTCGGCGTCGGGGCTGAAGAACGGCTTCTGCAGGATGCCGG
>JAOPYB010000492.1 GCA_025964835.1 Nocardioides sp.
CGGGCCTCTGGCCACGTCCAGAAGACCCTGCGCACCGAGATCCGTGACAACCTCCTCGCCGCCCTGCGCGAGGGCCGCGACCCGTGGCCCGGCCTGCACGGCTTCGCGGACACCGTCATCCCGCAGCTCGAGCGGGCGCTGATAGCCGGGCACGACGTCGTGCTCCTCGGTGAGCGCGGGCAGGGCAAGACCCGCCTGCTGCGGACGATGGTCGGGCTCCTGGACGAGTGGTCGCCCGTGATCGAGGGCTCCGAGCTCGGCGAGCACCCCTACGAGCCGATCATCCCGTCCTCGCGGCGCCGCGCGGCCGAGCTCGGCGACGACCTCCGGGTCGCCTGGAAGCACCGCGACGAGCGGTACGCCGAGAAGCTCGCCACCCCGGACACCTCCGTCGCCGACCTGATCGGTGACGTCGACCCGATGAAGGTCGCCGAGGGGCGCTCGCTCGGGGACCCCGAGACCATCCACTTCGGCCTGATCCCGCGCAGCCACCGCGGGATCGTGGCCATCAACGAGCTGCCCGACCTCGCCGAGCGCATCCAGGTGGCGATGCTCAACGTGATGGAGGAGCGCGACATCCAGATCCGCGGGTACGTCCTGCGGCTGCCGCTCGACGTGCTCGTCGTCGCGAGCGCGAACCCCGAGGACTACACCAACCGCGGCCGGATCATCACGCCGCTCAAGGACCGCTTCGGCGCCGAGATCCGCACCCACTACCCGGTCGAGCTCGACGACGAGGTCGCGGTGATCCGGCAGGAGGCCGACCTGGTCGCGGACGTGCCCGACTACCTCGTCGAGGTCCTGGCCCGCTTCACCCGCGCCCTGCGCGAGTCCAGCGCGGTCGACCAGCGGTCCGGTGTCTCCGCGCGGTTCGCCATCGCCGGCGCCGAGACGATCGCCGCCGCGGCACTGCACCGCGCGACCGCCCAGGGCGAGGATGAGGCCGTCGCCCGCGTCGTCGACCTCGAGACCGCCGTCGACGTGCTCGGCGGGAAGATCGAGTTCGAGTCCGGCGAGGAGGGCCGCGAGCACGAGATCCTCACCCACCTGCTTCGCACCGCCACCGCCGAGACCGTGCGCCAGCACTTCCGCGGGCTCGACTTCGCCGTCCTCGTCGACGCGCTCGAGAGCGGGATCATGGTCACGACCGGCGAACAGGTCACCGCCCGCGACTTCCTCACCGGGCTGCCGGTGCTCGGCGAGTCCGAGCTGTACGACGACGTCTGCGACCGGCTGCACGCCACCAACGACGGGCAGCGGGCGGGCGCGATCGAGCTGGCCCTCGAGGGGCTCTACCTGGCCCGCAAGGTCAGCAAGGAGACCGGCGGCGGGGAGACCGTCTATGGCTAGACGGGCACAACCTCGCTCGCGCTACGGCCGCTACGACGGCGGGCCGGACCCACTCGCCGCACCGGTCGACCTCGCCGAGGCGCTCGACGCGATCGGCCAGGACGTGATGGCCGGCTACTCGCCCGAGCGCGCGATGCGGGAGTTCCTGCGCCGCGGCGGTCGCGACCAGGACGGCCTCGACGACCTGGCCCGCCGGGTCGCCGAGCGGCGCCGCGAGCTGCTGCAGCGCCACAACCTCGACGGCACCCTCCAGGAGGTCAAGGAGCTCCTCGAGCACGCCCTCCTCGAGGAGCGCAAGCAGCTGGCCCGCGACGTCGACATGGACGACGCCGACCGCGCCTTCCGTGAGATGCAGCTCGAGAACCTGCCCGACTCCACGGCGGCGGCGGTCGCGGAGCTGTCGTCGTACGACTGGAGCAGCCGCGCGGCCCGCGAGGACTTCGAGAAGATCAAGGACCTGCTCGGCCGCGAGCTGCTCGACCAGCGCTTCGCCGGCATGAAGCAGGCGCTCGAGAACGCCACGGAGCAGGACCGCGCGGCGATCAACGAGATGCTCCAGGACCTCAACGAGCTGCTCGACGCGCACCGTCGCGGCGCGGACACCCCCGAGCAGTTCCAGGAGTTCATGGACAAGCACGGGGACTACTTCCCCGAGAGCCCCCAGGACGTCGACGAGCTCCTCGACTCGCTTGCCCAGCGCGCCGCGGCCGCCCAGCGGATGCGCAACTCGATGACGCAGGAGCAGCGCGACGAGCTCGACGCCCTGGCCGCGCAGGCGTTCGGGTCGCCCGAGCTGATGGAGTCCCTCGCCCAGCTCGACGGCAATCTCCAGTCGCTGCGCCCCGGTGAGGACTGGGGCGGCTCGGAGCGCTTCGACGGCGAGGAGGGGCTGGGCCTGGGGGACGGCACGGGGGTGCTCCAGGACCTCGCCGACCTCGACCAGCTCACCGAGCAGCTGTCCCAGTCCTACGGCGGCGCCCGGATGGACGACCTCGACCTCGACAAGCTCTCCCGCCAGCTCGGCGACGAGGCGGCCGTCGACGCCCGCACCCTCCAGGAGCTGGAGCAGGCGCTGCGGGAGACGGGCTACATGAAGCGCGGCTCCGACGGCCAGCTCAAGCTCAGCCCGAAGGCCATGCGCCAGCTCGGGAAGGCACTGCTCAAGGACGTCGCCAACCGGATGTCCGGGCGCCAAGGACAGCGGGACCTGCGCCAGGCAGGTGCTGCCGGGGAGCGCTCCGGCGCCACCCGCGAGTGGGCGTTCGGCGACACCGAGCCGTGGGACGTCACCCGCACCGTCACCAACGCCGTGATCCGCACCGTGTCCGAGGGCGGCGACGCGCGCGGCGGCGTACGCCTCGAGATCGGCGACGTCGAGGTGACCGAGACCGAGGCCCGCACCCAGGCCTGCGTCGCGCTGCTCGTCGACACGTCGTTCTCGATGGCGATGGACGGCCGCTGGGTGCCGATGAAGCGCACCGCCCTCGCGCTCCACACTCTGATCAAGTCGCGCTTCCGCGGTGACGCCCTGCAGCTGATCGGCTTCGGACGGCACGCCGAGGTCATGGAGATCGAGCAGCTGACCGGGCTCGACGCCATGTGGGACAAGGGCACCAACCTCCACCACGCCCTGCTGCTCGCGAACCGGCACTTCCGCAAGCACCCCAACGCCCAGCCGGTGCTGCTGATCGTCACCGACGGCGAGCCGACCTCCCACCTGGAGCCGGACGGCGAGGTCTACTTCGCCTACCCGCCGCACCCGCTGACGGTGGCGTACGCCGTGCGTGAGCTCGACAACTCCGGTCGCCTCGGGGCCCAGACGACGTTCTTCCGCCTCGGCGAGGACCCTGGCCTGGCCCGCTTCGTCGACTCGATGGCCAAGCGCGTCGACGGGCGGGTCGTTGCTCCGGAGCTCGACGACCTCGGTGCCGCCGTCGTCGGCTCCTACCTCGGGTCGCGTGGTCCGGGCGGCGGCAGCCACCAGGCTGGCTACGGAGGCGGCTACGGCGACTGGTTCGGTGGCCGGGGCTCCTGGGTCGGCAACGACTGACCCGCCCGCCGGCGCGGTCGTGTCCCCGAGCGAGCGCCCGGGCGCACGCTCGGGGACACGACCCGGCAGGATGGGGCCGTGGACATCACCGTCATCATCGTCAATGTCGTCGGCTGGCTCGGGACGGCCCTGCTGATCGGCGCCTACGGGCTGATCAC
>JAOPYB010000519.1 GCA_025964835.1 Nocardioides sp.
CTCCGGAATCCGGATGACTCTGCCGAGCCGGATCGCCCGAATCTCGTTCTTCCGGATGAGCGCATAGACGGTGTCCGTGTCGCACCCCAGGTGGGTCGCCACGTCGCGGACGCGGAGCACGCGCTCCGGGGCCGTGGTCACGGTCATGGGTTCACTCCTCTCAGATCGTCGTACGTGGTCCGTCGTGGTCCCACGTGCTCAGCCTGCCCGCTTGTGCCGCAATAAACTAGACTGTAATATTGCGGGTATGACGCCGACGCATCGCAACTGGCAGGTGACGACCGATCACCGAGTCAAGGACCAGCACGACCCGGAAACCGGTGACTGGATCGGCACTGAGGAAGTCATGGGCGGGGTCGTACACGACCCGGATCGAGGCGTGCTCTACCGAGTCACCCTCGGACGCCGACGCCAGGGCAAAGGCGACTCCGAGCGAGGCGTCACCCACCGAGAGCCCGTCGGCAGCGGCCCGGCGGTATGGCTCGCATCCCTGACGATCGAGCCCCGGAACGGCGCGCCCGTCGATGCGGCGATGCTCCGTCGAGTGCCCGTCCAGAGGCTCGCCGAGGCGGTCGCGACTCAGTACGCCCGAGAGGCCGCGCTGTGGGCAGGCGATGACGACGAGCCTTTGCCAAGCGAGGTCAGCCTCCGGGGCGACGTGCCGACGAGCGAGCAGGTCGAGGCGATGCTCTTGGGCGGCGAGACGCGTCAGACCATCGCGGCGCGCTACTCACGTAGTCCGAGCACTGTCTCCGACTGGATCGGCCGCGCCTATCGCGAGCGCCCGCAGACGATGCCACCGCGTCGCCGTGGCAGATCACCCAAGAACCCCGGCACCGATGCCGGATCGAGAGAGAGGAAGGGTCACAAGTGACCACTACCAAGAACGGCAACCGCCAGCGGTTGCCCCAGAACGCGCTCAGGGTGTGCGCATCGTGCGACACCCCGCGCGGCAACGTCCGCAAGGATTGGACGCCGATTACGAGCGGTGAGGGCCAGGTGATCGGCTACACCTGCCCGGCCTGCCCGACGTACGGCGAGCCGATCCGCCGCGAGCAGTCAGGCAGGTTCCTTGCCGTGGTCGGGATCAAGGGCCAGGACGGCAAGCGCCGTCAGGTCAAACGCCGTTTCCACACCCTCGCCGATGCTCGCGAGTGGGTCACCGAGACGCGCGAGGGCGCGAGCCGGTCGAGCACCTACAGCGACCCCAGCCGCCTGACGGTGCGGGCGCTCTGTGAGCGGTGGCTCGCCAAGCGGGCCGAGGAAGTCGGCACCCCCGGCGGTATCCGCGAGGTGACCGTCAACGGCTATCGCTCGGCCCTTCACGCGCCGTTGCTCCACATGGGCGACGCTGTGGCCCGCGAGGTGACGCCGGGCGAGGTCGAGACGATGCTCCGCACGCTCGCCACGGTCGGCGGCAAGTGGGGCCGCCCGCTCTCGCACCGGAGCATCGTCTACGCCCTGACCGCGCTCCGGCAGGTGTTCAACTACGCGGTGCGCGAGGGCTGGATCCGGGCCAACCCGGCCGCGCTTGCAAAGCCGCCCCGCGCGCAGCACGGCACTGTGCGCAAGGCGAGCATTCTCCGGTGGGCTCCGGCAGAACTCGCGCGCTTCCGGGACCACGCCGACACCTACGGCGAGGGCGAACGGTTCGCGGCCGAGCCGTGGCTCCGGGCCGGGATGCGGCTCACCCTGACCGGGATGCGCCGGTCGGAAGTGCTCGGGCTGGACTGGCAGCGGGTGAACCTTGGCGTCGGAAGCGTCGAGGTTGTCGCGAGCCGGGTCAAGACGGGTCGGGGCACGGCAACCAGTCTCGGTGAGGTCAAGGCGGCCAACTCGCTCCGCACGATTCACGCCGAGGTGATCCACCCCGGAACCGTGGCGGCGCTCCGGGCTTTGTGGCTCGCGCAGGGCCGCCCGGAGTCCGGGCTCGTCATCTGTGACGCGGCCGGGCAGCCGGTGGACCCCGACACCTACTCGGCGCGGTTCCGCGCGCTGTGCAGGGCGGCGCGACTGCCCGCACTTCGGGCGATCCACAACGTCCGGCACACACTCGCCACGGCGCTCGATGAGGCAGGCGTACCCGAGCACCACGCGGCGGCCTTGCTCGGTCACGACGTGGCGACCTACCGGCGGTTCTACCTTGTGACCGACGACCAGGGCGCGGCGTCTGCCGCCGAGGCGGCCGGGCGGCTGTTCGCACTGGGTAGCGCATGATCGGCGAGTGGCTTGCCCGTCCGCTGTTCGATGTGATCCCGGCGGGCGTTCCGGCACTGGACCCCGAGCCGGACGACGAGTGAGGTCACGCGGTTTGTGACCACGGCTGTGACCAACCGGGATGACAGAGCCCGGCCCAATCGGAAGTAGGGCCGGGCTCTGCCGTCTCTCACCTGCACAGACTCTGTGAGGCTTGCTCCCCGGGTAGGAGTCGAACCTACGTCGCTAGTCCTGATTCAAAGTCAGGCGGGCCCTGCCGGCAGACCAACCGGGGATTGGAGCATTCAAGGCCCAACCCTAGGGCCCGCGTCGGGACGTCATGCGAATCGGGCGCCATGACGCTCGGTTCGCACCACCACGCGGGGCTAGGGTCGCTCCGTGGACCTGCCCGTGATGCCTCCCGTCCAGCCCATGCTCGCGAAGTCGGTGAAGGGCATCCCGGACCCGGCCAAGCACGGCGGGCTCAGCTTCGAGCCGAAGTGGGACGGCTTCCGCTGCCTGGTCTTCAAGGACGGCGACGAGGTGGAGCTGACGTCGCGGAACACCAAGCCGCTGACCCGCTACTTCCCCGAGGTGGTGGCCGCGATGCGCGAGCAGCTGCCCGAGCGCTGCGTCCTCGACGGCGAGCTCTTCGTCGCCGTGGGCGAGCAGCTCGAGTTCGAGGTGCTCCAGGAGCGCATCCACCCGGCCCGGTCCCGCGTGGACATGCTGGCCGAGAAGACCCCGGCCGGCTTCGTGGCCTTCGACCTGCTGGCGCTCGGCGACGAGTCGTACGTCGACCGCCCGTTCGCCGAGCGTCGCGCGGCGCTGGAGGGGGCGCTGCGTGGGCTGGCCGGCCCCTGCTACCTCACCCGCACGACCACGGACCCGGCCGAGGCCGAGGAGTGGTTCACCCGCTTCGAGGGGGCCGGGCTGGACGGCGTCGTCGCCAAGCCGCTCGGCGCGACGTACCAGCCGAACGCCCGCACGATGCTCAAGATCAAGCATGAGCGCACCGCCGACGTGGTGGTCGCCGGCTACCGCGAGCACAAGACGTCGACGCCCGAGCGTCCCCTGCTCGGCAGCCTCCTGCTCGGGCTCTACGCGGACGGGGAGCTGCAGCACATCGGGGTCAGCGCCAGCTTCACCGAGGCGCGCCGGGCGGAGCTGATCGAGCAGCTCCAGCCGCTGGTCGTCCCGCTCGAGGAGCACCCCTGGGGCCGCTGGGCGGAGTTCCTCACCGCCAACCCCGACCGGGTGCCCGGCACCCAGAGCCGCTGGAGTGCGGGCAAGGACCTGTCGTTCACGCCGCTGCGCCCCAACCTGGTGATCGAGGTGGCCTACGACCACATGGAGGGCCGCAGGTTCCGCCATACCGCCCACTTCAAGCGCTGGCGGACCGACCGCGACCCCGAGTCGTGCGGCTACGAGCAGCTCGACGAGCCGGTGAGCTACGACCTCGGTACTGTTTTGGGTGTGGCTCCGACCGGACCGACCACAGACACCGAGGACGGAACACCATGACCGAGACCTACAACGTGGTCCTGCTCGTCGAACAGGCACTGACCAGCGCCGACGCCGTCCAGGTGCACTCGCTGCACGAGGACATCGAGGAGCCCGTGGCCTACCACGTGCTGCTGCCGCTCGAGGACGCCGCGGCCCGCATCGAGGCCTCGATGGGGTCTCTCTCCGCCGGCGAGGTCATCCCCTCCCCCACGCTGGCGATGAGCGACGTCGACCTGGAGGCGGTCCGCCGTGACTGCGAGGAGCGCTCGGACTCCGAACTCGCCCAGACCCTGGCCGCCCTCCGCGCCAGCGGCGCCACCGCGACCGGGCAGGTCGTGGGCGCGCCGCCGATCGAGGCCCTGGCCGCGAAGGTCGCCGAGGTCGACGGCCGGGAGGCGATCATCCTGACCCGCTCGCACGTGGTCGCCGAGTTCTTCCACCTCGACTGGACCTCCCGCGCCCGGCGCAAGATCGGCGTACCCGTCCTGCACCTGCTCGAGCACGAGAACTTCGACGAGCAGGCGGGCAGCGGCGAGGGCGTCACCGGCCTCTGAGTTCGCCCCCGGGCCGTGTCCGGCTGTTACCGAACCATGGCAATTTCGTGGCTCGCGCGTGGATCGGGTGTGACTCTCGGTCCCCTACTGTCTGAGGTGTCGGAGGAACCGCAAGGAACCGAAGGCAAGCGTTGGCCCGACACGGAGGTTGCATGGGGGGCTCCGGTGTGCGACACGGCTCGCCGTGACGAGTGACCAACGCAGTGAGGTACCCGTTCGGCGCTACTGGGGGGAACGCGCCGGCGGGTCCTTTCACATTTCGGGTCGCCTCAGCCGCGCGCCAGCTCCACGCTGATGTCCAGGTGCCCCGCGTGCCGGGCGTACTCCTGGAGCACGTGGAAGCAGATCCAGCGCAGGTCCGCCGGGTCGCCGCCGGACCGCGCCCCGTCCGCAGCGATCTCGTCGAGGTCGTGGGCGCCGAGCAGCTCGGTGGTCCGCAGCCCGAGAGCCCGGAGCCGGTCGGCCAGGTGCTCGGCCGTCACGTCCCCGCGGACGTGCCAGCGCGCCTCGCTGTCGACCGGCGCGTCCCAGGGATCGTCGTCTGTCCAGTCGCCCCAGGGATCGTCGACGGGCTCGGCCAGGAAGCTCCACACGAACCACCGCTGCTCCATGTGCAGCACGTGCGAGAGCAGCTCGATCGGGCTCCAGCCGGACGGCAGCCGGGTACGGCGGCGATCCTCGGGCGAGAGGTCCAGGACGCCGTCGATCAGCTGACGGCGGTAGAAGTCGAGGTACGCCGCGTGGTGGGCGGCCTCCCCACCGAGGCCGTGGCGAGGCTCGTCATCCTTCAAGGCGCCGCCCCTCCTCGTCCCAGTGCGACTCGACCTTCTTCGAGGGCTGCACCCGTGGCGGCTCGCCGGGCATCTTGGGGTAGTCGGGCGGGAACGGCATCTCGCCACCGGGCAGCTCCTCCCAGAGCGCGAGCAGCGGCTCGAGGGAGTACGCCACCTCGTCGATGCCGGCCCACGGGTCGCCGTCGGAGACCCGGTCGGGGACCGTGAAGAGGTTGTAGTCGCGGGGGTCGGTCACGCCGGCCAGCTCCGACCAGCTCATCGGGGTGGAGACGGGGGCGCCGGGCTTCGGCCGCAGGGAGTACGCCGACGCGATGGTGCGGTCGCGGTTGTTCTGGTTGAAGTCGACGAAGATGCGCTCGCCGCGCTCCTCCTTCCACCAGCTCATCGTCACGCCGTCGTCGCGGCGGGCCAGCTCGCGGCCGAAGCCGATCGCGGCGTGCCGCAGGTCGGTGAACTCCCACTCCGGCTTGATCCGCACGTAGACGTGCACCCCACGGTTGCCCGAGGTCTTGGGGTAGCCGACCAGGCCGAGCTCCTCGAGCAGCTCCCGGGCGACGCCCGCCACCCGGACCGCGTCGCCGAACGTCGTGCCCGGCTGCGGGTCCAGGTCGATGCGCAGCTCGTCGGGGTGGTCGACGTCGCCGCGCCGTACCGGCCAGGGGTGGAAGACCAGCGTGCCCATGTGCGCGCACCAGACGGGCACGGCGATCTCGGTCGGGCAGATCTCGTCCGCGGTGCGCCCGGACGGGAAGGTCACCTGGACGGTCTCGAGGTAGTCGGGAGCGCCCTTGGGCACCCGCTTCTGGTAGAACGCGTCGGCGTCCTTGTCCTGCGGCCCGGTCGCGAGCCGCATCCCCTCACGCACCCCGGACGTCCACCGCTCCAGGGCGGTCGGGCGGTCGCGCAGCGCGCGCATCAGGCCGTCGTCGACGCTCGCGAAGTACTCGGCCACCATCAGCTTGGTGACCTCGGGTGTGCGGTCGGTCGCCTCGTAGATCACCCGCTCCGGGCTGGAGACGCGCACGGCGCGTCCCCCGGCGACGACTTCGGCAGCGGGCGGCTTCGGCATGGCACCACGCTAGCCGGGTCGGTCCCACCTGGACCCGCGCCGATTGGTCACGAACCGCACGTTTTCGGACCGAAATGTCGGGGTTGGGGACCAAACCGCGAGGAAATCAGCCCGCGGCGGTCTCGCTCAGCACGGCGTTGGGCTGGAAGGTCGGGCGCCGGTCGAGGTCCTCGCGGTTGGCGCGGACGAACTCGAAGCTGGCCGTGGTGACGAGCATCCACGGGTCCGGGACCTCGTCCTGGCCGAGGACCGGACCCGAGACACCGGCGTACGCCGCCACCAGGGCCTCGGCGCACTCCACGTGCGCGGGCGGGAAGTGGAAGGCGTTGCGGCCGACCTCGAGGGGCGAGCCCAGGAGGGCCAGCGGCCGGCCGAGGCCCGCGCCGCAGACGCCGCAGATCCGGCTCAGCGCGCACTGGGTGACCCGCCTCCTGTCGAGCTCCCGGGCCGACGGCACCGCACCCGGGTCGGCGTACGCGTCGTCGGTCCCGCAGGCGAACGGCACCGGGACGCCCAGCTCGGGGTCCCGGGGCAGCTCGACGAACGATCGGGGTGCGGCGTCCATCAGTCGTGCCTCCGCTCCCGCGGGCTGCGGGTCCAGGCGCCGAGCTCGCGACGCCGGGGCTGGCGCTCCTCGTCGGACCTGCGTCGCCGGTCGCGCGGCGGCTCGTCGGCCGTGTCCGCGCGCTGCGGCGGGGCC
>JAOPYB010000529.1 GCA_025964835.1 Nocardioides sp.
TGGGCTCCTCGACGATGTAGACCCGGCGTGCGCCGGCCTGGTAGCCGGCCTCCTTCACGGCCCGCTGCTCGACGGCGGTGATGCCGCTCGGCACGCAGATGACCATCCGGGGCTTGGCGAAGTAGCGCCGGCGGTGCACCTGCTGGATGAAGAACCGCAGCATCTGCTCGGTCGCCTCGAAGTCGGCGATCACGCCGTCCTTGAGGGGCCGGATGGCGGTGATGTTGTCGGGGGTGCGGCCGATCATCCGCTTGGCCTCGTGGCCGACCGCGAGGATCTCGCCGGTGGTGGCGTTCAGCGCGACGACGCTCGGCTCGTCCAGCAGGATGCCCTTGCCGCGGACGTAGACCAGCGTGTTGGCGGTGCCGAGGTCAACGGCCATGTCCCGGCCGATGAAGCTGTTCGCCATGTGCTGTCCCTGTCGATGATGCTGGTGGGAAGGAAGTGACACAAGGCTAGGGAGCGCAGGCAGGAGTCAGCGGCAGGACACGCGGGGCCACCGGGCGATGTTGATCGTCACCGGACCGCCCGAGGATTTCGAGACGGCCGGTGGGCCGCCCCTCGCACGCTCGGCGCTGCCCCGGCCTCCTCGATCCCCTCGCCCGACGCCGACGCCCTCCGCAAGCCCACCGCGTCAGCTGAGCTCGGGGAACCAGATCCCGATCTCGCGCTCCGCCGACTCCGGCGAGTCCGACCCGTGCACGAGGTTCTCGCGGTTCGACAGCGACAGGTCTCCGCGGATCGTCCCGGGCGCGGCCTTGCGGCCGTCGGTGGCGCCGTTGGTCGCGCGGACCACCTCGACCGCCTCGTCGCCCTCGAGCACCAGGGCGACGAGGGGGCCGCTGGTGACGAACGCGCGCAGCGGCGGGTAGAAGTCGCGCTCGACGTGCTCGGCGTAGTGCGCGTCCGCCGTGGCCCCGTCGATGGTGCGGTGCTCCATCGCCACGATCGTGAGGCCCTTGGCCTCGAAGCGGGACAGCACCTCGCCGACCAGCCCGCGGCGGACGGTGTCGGGCTTGAGGAGGACCAGGGTGCGCTGTGCAGACGGCTGGGTCATGCGCCGCACCCTATCGACCGTCGTCCGGAGCGGCGAGGTCGGCCGCGCGACGCCGTACGTCGTCCGGGACGGGAGCCGCCGGGTCTCCGTCGGACACCACCTCGGAGGCGACCGGCCGGAGCGGGATGTGCCCGCAGCGTGGCCGAGCGGGCGGTCACCAGCGCGTCGAGCAGGGTGACCGTCACGTAGACCGTGGCGTCCCGGCCGCCGCGCAGCCAGGCGGCCGCCACCGACCCCTGCACGTAGAGGGTGCCGTCGCGGTCGCGGCCGTCGGCGTCGACGGCGAACGCGGCCGGGAGCACGACCGGGTGCTCACCCATGACCACCCCGACGTGCGCGACCAGCGCCTCGGCGAGCACCCGGTGCAGCTCGTCACGATCGGTGACCGCGTGCTCGCGCCCGCGGTTCACCGTGGTCCGGGCGGTCGGCTCGAGCTTCATGCCGGCCCGGCGTCGAACGCCGCATAGGCGGCCGCGCGCTCGCGCTCGATCTTGCGGCCGAGGAAGTACGCCGTGCCCCAGAGCAGCGCGAAGAGCGCACCGAGGAAGAACATCAGCGGCACCAGCAGCCCCAGCGCCACGGCGGCGAGCTGGACGGCCCAGCCGACGGCGTAGGCCCACTCGGCGCGCAGCATCCCGGCGAGCAGCAGGCAGACGAGCATCAGGCCGAGCCCGATGCCCAGGGCGGTGCCGGTGTCGACGTCGGAGATCGAGATCATCACCGGCGTCGTCAGGCCCAGCGTGATCGCCTCGAGGCAGAGGACGGCCGCACACATGCCCCGGCGCGGCGAACGGCCGGGGGTGGTCGCGGTCGTGGCGGTCTGCTCGCCCATCACCGGCCCCCTCGGCGGGTCAGCATGGTGCGGGCCTCCCCCACCGTGACGACGGAGCCCGTCACCAGCACCGCGCCCGCGCCGAGCGGGTCGCCGAAGGCGTCGCCGGCCTCGGCGAGGGCGGTCGCCTGGTCGAGCGCCTCCGCGAGTCGCGGCGCGACCGTCACGCGGTCCTCGCCGAAGACCTCGCGGGCGATCACGGCCAGCTCGGTGGCCGGCATCGCCCGGGCCGTGGAGTTCTGGGTGCACACCACGTGAGCCAGCTGCGGCTCGAGCGCCGCCAGCAGGGCCTCGTGGTCCTTGTCGGCCATCACGCCGATGACCCCGATCAGCGGCGAGAAGGCGAACGAGTCGTCGAGTGCGGCCGCGAGGGCCTCCGCGCCGTGCGGGTTGTGGGCCGCGTCGAGCACCACGGTGGGACTGCGCCGGATCACCTCGAGGCGCCCGGGCGAGGTGACCTCGGCGAACGCGGCCCGGACCAGGTCCTCGTCGAGCGGCTGGCCCTGCTCACCGCCGGATGCGAACGCCTCGACCGCCGCCAGCGCGACGGCGGCGTTCTGGGCCTGGTGGGCGCCGTACAGCGGAAGGAACACGTCGTCGTACTGCCGGCGCAGGCCCTGGAGCGACACGACCTGGCCGCCGACCGCGGGTACCCGGGCCACGACGCCGAACTCCAGGCCCTCGCGGGCCAGCGTGGCGCCGACCTCGGCCGCGCGGCGGACCAGGATCTCGGCGACCTCGGGACGCTGCTCGGCGACCACGACGAACGTGCCGGGCTTGATGATCCCGGCCTTCTCCAGCGCGATGTCCGCCGGCGTGTCACCGAGGTACTGCGCGTGGTCGACGGCGATCGGCAGCACGACGGCCACCTGGGCGTCGGCGACGTTGGTCGCGTCCCAGGTGCCGCCCATGCCCACCTCGACGACGGCGACGTCGACCGGAGCGTCGGCGAAGGCGGCGTACGCCATCCCGACCACGGTCTCGAAGAACGACAGCGGGTGGTCCTGGCTCTCGTCCACCAGGTGGGTGTACGGCGCGACGTCGTTGAACGCGCGCACGAACTCCTCGTCGGTGAGCGGCTCTCCGTCGATCGAGATCCGCTCGTTCATGCGCTCGACGTGCGGGCTCGTGAACCGGCCGGTGCGCAGGTCGAGAGCGCGCAGCAGGGTGTCGATCATCCGCGACGTGGAGGTCTTGCCGTTGGTGCCGGTCAGGTGGATGAGCGGGTACGACGACTGGGGGTCGCCGAGCAGCTCGGTGAATGCGCGGATCCGGTCGAGCGAGGGCTCCAGCCTGGTCTCCGGCCACCGGGAGAGGAGCGCGTCCTCGACCTCGGCGAAAGTCTCCGCCAGGCGGGGGGCGTCGGGGGTGTCGGTCATCGTGCCGCAAGTCTAGGGACCGGGTTCGCCGCTGCGCCCTGCCGGTGTGGTGATGACCAGGTTGGCCATGTCGACGACCGGCCGGAACCCGAGGGCCTGGTAGATCTTGTTCGAGGTCGGGTTCGCCTGGTCGGTGAAGAGGCACACCCGGTGACCGGCCTGCTGGAGCCGCCGCGAGAGCGCGGCGACGGCCGCGCTGGCGTAGCCGCGGCCCCGCTGCTCCTTCGGTGTGTACACGGGACCGACCCGGGCGACCCCGTAGCTCGGCGGGTTGTACGCGGTCAGGTGCACGACCTCCCCGGCCACGTCCTCCCACAGCCAGATCCGGCCGTCCTCGATCCGCTCGAGCATCTCCGGCTCGGTCAGGTCCTCCGTCGCGTGGCTGCCCCCGCGTCCGGCCTGCTCCGCCGCGTCGGTCCCGAAGGCGCCGAACCACGCCAGGGCCAGCCCGACCTCGCCGACCGTGGCCGCCCGCAGCTGCCCCGGCACCGGCCGCGGCGCCACGAGGTCGCCCAGCTCGAAGAGCCGGGTGTGCTCGACGACCGAGGCCGCACCGCCGCTCAGCGCAGCGGTCTCCTCGGCCAGGGTCCGGGTGGCCGGGAGGGCCCCGTTGACCCCGGTGACCGGCTCACCGCGGGCGACCAGCGCCCTGGCCAGCTCCCGTGCCGCCTCCTCGGGCATCGGGAGCACGAAGAGCGGGTGCGGCTCGAAGGGCGCCGTACGCATCGCGGCCCCGACCACCTCGCCCCCCTGGCGCACGGTGACCCACCACCGGGGATGGGCGGGCCTCGCGACCCCGCGGGCGTCGGCGTCCACGGCCCGGTCGGTGACCGTCGAGACCACGGTCGTGAGCACCGGGTCGAGCGCCAGGTGCGCACCCGCGGCGTCCCGGAACGACGCGGCATCCTCGGTGAACTCGAGGGCGTAGGGGGCGGCGTCGGGGCTGGCGGTCATGGCCGAAGGCTAGGGAGGCGTGCCCACCCCTGCGCAACCCGTTTCCGGGGCAACCCGCCCGCAGCCTAGGATTTCGCCATGACCGAGACCCAGCAGCACCAGGCACCCGACGCGACGAGCACCGACCAGCGTGCCGTCGTCGTACCGGACAAGCCTGCACTCGAGGGTCTCGAGGCCTCCTGGAG
>JAOPYB010000531.1 GCA_025964835.1 Nocardioides sp.
ACCCGGTCATCGGGCGCGACGCCGAGATCCGCCGGGTCGTCCAGGTGCTGAGCCGGCGCACCAAGAACAACCCCGTCCTGATCGGCGAGCCCGGCGTCGGCAAGACCGCCGTCGTCGAGGGGCTCGCCCAGCGCGTGGTCGCGGGCGACGTCCCCGACTCGCTGAAGGGCCGCCGGGTGCTGTCGCTGGACCTCGCCGCGATGGTGGCGGGCGCCAAGTACCGCGGCGAGTTCGAGGAGCGGCTCAAGGCCGTCCTCGAGGAGATCAAGGACGCGGGCGGGCAGATCATCACGTTCATCGACGAGCTGCACACCGTCGTCGGTGCGGGCGCCGGCGGCGACTCCGCCATGGACGCCGGCAACATGCTCAAGCCGATGCTGGCGCGCGGCGAGCTGCACATGATCGGTGCGACCACCCTCGACGAGTACCGCGAGCGGATCGAGAAGGACCCGGCCCTCGAGCGGCGGTTCCAGCAGGTCTTCGTCGGCGAGCCCAGCGTCGAGGACACCATCCAGATCCTGCGCGGCATCCAGGAGAAGTACGAGGCGCACCACGGCGTCCGGATCACCGACGCCGCGCTGGTGGCGGCCGCGACCCTCTCCGACCGCTACATCCCCGGCCGGCAGCTGCCGGACAAGGCGATCGACCTGATCGACGAGGCGGCCTCCCGGCTGCGGATGGAGATCGAGTCCTCGCCCGAGGAGATCGACCAGCTCCGCCGTGCGGTGGAGCGGCTCAAGATGGAGGAGTTCGCCCTCGAGAAGGAAACCGACGACGCGTCGGTCGACCGGCTGGAGCGGCTCCGCGCCGACCTCGCCGACCGCGAGGAGGAACTGCGCGGGCTCGAGGCCCGCTGGGAGCAGGAGAAGTCCAGCCTCGAGGGCGAGGGTGAGCTGCGTCGCCAGCTCGACCAGCTCCGGATCGAGGCCGAGCGGCTGCTCCGCGAGGGCAACCTCGCCGGCGCCAGCGAGATCAACTACGGCCGGATCCCCGAGCTGGAGCGCCAGATCAAGGCCGTCGAGGACGCCGAGAAGGCCGACGACGGTGGCCTCGAGCCGCTGGTCGGGGAGAACGTCGGTCCCGAGCAGATCGCCGACGTCGTGGAGGCCTGGACCGGCATCCCCACCGGCCGGATGCTCGAGGGCGAGACCGCCAAGCTGCTCCGGATGGAGGAGGTCGTCGGCGAGCGGCTGATCGGCCAGAAGCAGGCCGTGAACGCCGTGAGCGACGCCGTACGCCGATCGCGTGCCGGCATCAGCGACCCCAACCGGCCGACCGGCTCGTTCCTGTTCCTGGGACCGACCGGCACCGGCAAGACCGAGCTCGCCCGGGCGCTCGCGGACTTCCTCTTCGACGACGAGCGGGCGATGGTCCGCATCGACATGAGCGAGTACTCCGAGAAGCACTCGGTCTCGCGGCTGGTCGGCGCACCTCCCGGCTACGTCGGCTACGACGAGGGCGGCCAGCTGACCGAGGCGGTCCGCCGCCGGCCCTACTCGGTCGTGCTGCTCGACGAGGTCGAGAAGGCGCACCCGGAGGTCTTCGACATCCTGCTCCAGGTCCTCGACGACGGCCGGCTCACCGACGGTCAGGGCCGCACGGTCGACTTCCGCAACACACTGCTGATCCTGACCAGCAACCTCGGCTCGGCCTACCTCGTCGACCCGACGCTCGACCCCGACAAGAAGCGCGAGTCGGTGCTCAGCGTCGTCCGGTCGTCGTTCAAGCCCGAGTTCCTCAACCGCCTTGACGAGATCGTGCTGTTCGACGCGCTGACCCGTGACGAGCTGGCCAGGATCGTCGACCTGCAGCTCGCGCTGCTCGAGAAGCGGCTGGCGGTCCGGCGGATCACCATCGAGGTGAGCGAGGGCGCCCGGGCGTGGCTGGCCGAGACCGGCTTCGACCCCGCGTACGGCGCCCGCCCGCTGCGGCGGCTGATCCAGACCGCCATCGGCGACCCGCTGGCCAAGCTGCTCATCGGCGGGCAGGTCGTCGACGGCGGCACGGTCCGTGTCGACCGTGGCGGGGAGGGCCTGACCCTCACCGCCTGAGCGCGGTCGGGAGGCGTTTGGTGGAATGGGGCCCATGACTGAACCCACCGCGCCGCCCCGACCGCGCCAGGTCACGCTCGCCGCGTGGCTGATCATGCTGGGGTCGGTGTTCGTGGTCCTCTCGGTCTTCGAGCGGATCGCCGGCCTGCAGACGCTCGACACCCAGCAGTCCGTCGAGCGGTTCCTCAGCGAGCCGCCCGGCGACGGGCTGGGCCTCGGCGTGCAGGGCGTGCTCGACCTGCTCCGCACCCTGGCGATGGTCGCGGCCGGGTTCGCGACCGCCGCGGCGATCCTCGGCTACCACGTCCTGCAACGCTCCCGGAGCGCCCGGCTCACGCTGACGATCCTCGCCCTGCCGCTGTTCGTGACCGGGATGGTCGCCGGCGGCTTCATGTCGTCGGTGGTCGTCGCGGCGGCCGTGATGCTGTGGTTCCAGCCGGCTCGCGACTGGTTCGACGGCATCACCCGCGAGGCGCCGCGGGAGCGGGCACCGGAGCGCACACCGGAGCGGGCACCCGCGCCCGAGCCGCCGCCCCCGCCGCGCACCGAGGCACGGCCGGTCGCGGGCTTCGGCTCCGTCGTGGCGGCGCCGACGTCGTCCGCTCCCGTCCCCGCAGCGGCGTGGCCGACGAAGGCTCGCCCCGCCGGCGGCCCCGTCGCGGGCACCGTGCGCCCGCCGGCCGTCACCTGGGCGTGCACGCTGACCTGGGCCTGCGCAGGACTGGCCGCGGTCCTGATGGCGGCGAGCCTGGCCGTGCTGGCCGCCAGCCCGGACCTCGTCCTCGATGAGCTGCACCGCCAGAACCCCGACCTCGCCGGCCAGGGCGTCACCGACTCGATGGTCCTGGACGTCACCTACGTGCTGGGCAGCCTCGTCATCGTCTGGTCGCTGGTGGCCGTCGCGCTGGCCGTGCTCACGTTCCGCCGGGTCGGCTGGGCCCGCATCGCGCTGGTCGTCTCGGCGTCCCTCGCCGCGTTCCTGTGTCTGCTGGCGCTGATCACCCAGGTGCTGATGGTGCTGCCCCTCGCCGCCTGCGTCGCGACCCTGGCCCTCCTGCTCCGCCCGGACACCCGCACCTGGTTCCGCTGAGGCGGGGCTATCCGCGCAGGTCGGCCGCGGCCAGTCGTCGCAGCCCCTCCTCGATGAGCTCGGGCTGCTTGCAGAACGCCCAGCGGACCAGGTGCCGCCCGGCCTCGACGTCGTCGTGGAAGACCTGGCTCGGGATCGCGACGACCCGGGCCCGCTCGGGCAGCGCGAGGCAGAACGACAGCCCGTCCTCCCAGCCCAGCGCCGAGATGTCCGTCGTGGCGAAGTAGGTCCCCTCCGGCACGCGGACGTCGAGCCCGACGGCGGTGAGCCCCTCGCACAGGAGGTCGCGCCGGCCCTGGAGGTCGGCCGCCAGCCGGGCCGGGAAGTCCGGCGCCTCGTCGAGCGCGTGCGCGATCGCCGGCTGCAGCGGTGAACCGGACGTGAAGGTCAGCCACTGCTTGGCCGCGAGCACGGCGCCGACCAGCTCGGCGGGTCCGGTCGCCCAGCCCACCTTCCAGCCCGTGAAGGAGTAGGACTTGCCCGCGCTCGAGAGGGACAGGGTGCGTCCGAACATCCCCGGGAGGGTCGCGAGCGGCACATGCTCGTGGTCCTCGAACGTGAGGTGCTCGTAGACCTCGTCGGTGATCACCACCAGGTCGTGCTCGATCGCGACCTCGGCCACGGACTCGAGCTCGGCGCGGGTGAGGACCGTCCCGGTCGGGTTGTGCGGGGTGTTGAGCAGCACGAAGCGGGTCCGCGGACCGACGGCGGCCCGCAGCTCGTCGGGGTCGAGGCGGAAGTCGGGGG
>JAOPYB010000018.1 GCA_025964835.1 Nocardioides sp.
CGTCCCTGCGCGAAGACTCCGGAGCCGCTCACGAGGTCGAGGTCGAGGCCCCACACCGACGCGCGCACCGGCGCCCGCTTGAACGCGACGGTGGGGTCGGCGGTGAAGTAGTGCTCGTCCGTCACCCGTCCTCCTCGTCCAGACCGACCAGCGAGAGCCGCTTCGCGCGGGTCACCACGGCCCGGGCCGCGAGCTCGTCGTCGGCCGGGTAGGCGACCTCCTCGAGCGTGAGGCCGCGCGCCTGCACGACCGTGACCGCCGGGTGGTGCTTCGCCCGGCGCAGGACCTCCACCGGCCACTCGGGCGGCCGCCGCCCGTCACCCACGGCGATCAGGCAGCCCACCAGCGCCCGCACCATGCCGTGGCAGAAGGCGTCGGCACGCACGGTGGCCTCGACGGTGCCGTCCAGGTCGCGGTGCCAGGCGAGGTCCAGCAGCGTGCGGATCGTGGTCGCGCCCTCGCGCCGCTTGCAGAAGGACGCGAACTCGTTCTCGCCGAGCAGCAGGGCCGAGGCGTCGTTGAGCCGGGAGACGTCCAGCGGGCGCGACCAGGGGAGCACGTGCGAGCGGACCAGGGGGTCCACGGCGGCCGGATGGTCCGCGATCCGGTAGGCGTAGCGGCGCCAGAGCGCGGAGAAGCGGGCGTCGAAACCCGAGGGCGCCTCGACCACCCGGCGCACGCGCACGTCGACGGGGAGGATGCCGTTCAGCCGGCGGAGCAGCGCCTCCGGCGGCGTCTCCCGGGACCGGCCGACGGAGCTGACCAGCACCCCGTCCTCGACGTCGAGGTGGACCACCTGCCCCCGGGCGTGCACGCCGGTGTCGGTGCGCCCGGCACAGACCACCCCGACCGCCGGCAGGCGCAGCGCGGTCGCCAGCGCCACCTCGAGGTGTCCCTGCACGGTCCGCAGACCGGGCTGGACGGCCCAGCCGTGGAAGTCGCTGCCGTCATAGGCGAGGTCGATCCGGATCCGCACGATCGGCAATCCTGCCACTCCCCGCTCCGGCGCTCCGGCTCGCCTACGATCGGCACGTGAGCGACCGGCCGCGGATGCCCGCGCTGATCCTGGTGTCTGCTGAGCACGCCGACTTCCTGCTCGACGAGTTCGGGCGCTACCGGCGCGACTACGAGCTCCACGCCGTCGCCTCCGCGGCCGAGGCCGAGGAGCTCGCCCGCGAGATCCGGGCGGGCGGCGGCGACCTGGCCCTCTTCGTGGCGGAGTCTGTCCTGCCCGACGCCAACGTGCTCGAGGCCTTCGGTCGGTGGCGGGCCGTGGTGCCCACCGCGCGGCGGATGGTGGCCGCGCACTGGTCGCACTTCCTGGCCGACGCCGACGCCCTCCGGGCCGGGCTCGCCATGGGCAAGTACGACGCCTACCTCCTGATGCCGCGGGGCGTCCGGGACGAGGAGTTCCACACGGCCGTCACCGAGCTGCTGTCCGACTGGGGGTCGACGGTCGCCGCGCCGGAGGTGGAGAGCGTCCGGATCATCAGCCCGGTCTCCGACGCGCTCACCCTGTCGATCCGCGACTTCCTGGACCGGATGGGGATGCCCAACGGCGTCCACGCACCCGACAGCGACACCGGGCGCGAGGTCCTGGCCGACTACACCGGCACTCCGACGTACCCCGTCGTCCAGGCGATGTCCCGGCCCCCGGTGAGCGCGACCAATGTCCACGACGTGAGAGAGCGGCTTCGTCCTCACCGGCCGCGACGTGCCTCGGGAGCTGTGCCTCGACGGGCTCCCGCCGGACAACCTGGCGACCACGGCATCCGGCATCTTCGCCGCCGGCGACGTCCGCGCGGGTTCGATGAAGCGGGTGGCGGCGGCGAGCGGCGAGGGCGCCTCCGTGGTGCCGCTCGTGCACGCGTGGGTCGAGTCGCTGCGCTGAGCCCGGGGCCCTGCGCCGGTCGAACGCCCGGACGGGCCAACCCGTTGTGACTTTTGCTGGCCGGAGAGGCCCTCCGTACGTTGAAAGGTGATCGGGGGACGCTCCGAGAGGTCTTGCCCAATGCCACGCTCATGGTTGTCGAAGAAGTACGTCGTCGCGCTGGTCGCCCTGCTGCTGTTGTTGGGCGGCACCGCATCCGGGGCCGCGGTCAACAGCCTCACCGGGCCAGCAAGGATCTACGCCTGTGTGTCCAACGTGACGCACACGGTCAAGATCGTGAAGAGGACCGCCCACTGCGCCGCGAGCGCCCACAAGATCTCCTGGAACGCCCGGGGGCCGGCGGGCGCAACCGGCGCAACCGGCGCAACCGGCGCAACCGGGCCCGAGGGTCCTGCGGGAGCTGTCGGCCCCGCAGGCGCGGCGGGCGCGGCGGGCGCCGACGGCGCGACCGGACCGCAGGGTCCTCCCGGACCGGCGGGCGCCCAGGGCATCCAGGGCATCCAGGGTGAGCCCGGCGTGGTCAACCAGACCACGAGCGAGAAGAACATGACGCTCTCGGCTCCGGGCTCCGCGAGCCTGTTCTCGATCGCCCTCGCCGCGGGCGAGTCGGCCGGCGGCCTGGTCAGCTACACGATCACCGCCACCGACGGCGCCACGCAGCTGGCGACCGAGCACGGCACGATCCAGTGGAACGCGACCGGCAACAGCATCACGTGCTCGGCGGACACGAGCGACAAGCTGCACCTCGGCATCGTGAACTCCGGGTGCACACCGGGCTTCTTCAACCCGGGCTCGCAGCCCGGGGTATCGGTGTTCGACAACGTCTCGTTCAGCAACCCGGCTCCGCTCGTCGTGCACCACGTCGTCTTCACGGTCATCAACGACTCCACGCACCCGATCCGGCTCGAGCCGTGAGCACCGACCGCTCGCCACGTCTCGGACGATGGCAGGTGTGGTTGGCGGCACCGGCCACGCTCGTGCTCGGGATCACGCTCGGCGTCGCCGTGCTGGACTCGCCGGCGCGCGCGAGCCGCGACCACGGCGCCGTCACCTCGGGTGTGACGGTCACGAGGTTCGTCCAGCGCGATGCCGCGGGGCACGTCACCGCCCGAGGCGCCACGGCCACCCTCGGGGGAGCCCTGGCGGTCCGCTCGATCCCGGCCCACCCGGGCAGCATCCCGGTCGCCACCGCCCATCGGGGTCACTCGGTCGTCGTCTCCCACGTCCGCCCAGCCGTCCGACAGCGCTCGGTGACTGCCCATCGGTAGGCCGTGATCCGCGGTCGTCCCTACTCGGACAGCTCGTGGCGGTACGGCGGGTCGGCACCGGGCCGCGACACGGTGATCGCGGCCGCCCGGGCGGCCTGGGCGAGCACGTCGGCGACCTTGGCCGCCGGCAGCGCCCGCAGTGCCTCCCGGCGGTCCGCGCCGAGGTGGCCGCGCTCCCAGAGTGCGTCGACCAGAGCGGCACCGAACGTGTCACCGGCACCGATGGTGTCGGCGACCACGACGGGCAGTGAGGCGACCTCGGCCTCGCCGCCCACGCCGACCCAGGTCGCGCCCTCGGCCCCGCGGGTGACGACGACGGCCGCCGGCCCCAGGGCCAGCAGGTGGCGCGCCGCCACCATGGTGTCGACGTCGGGGTAGAGCGCGCCCAGGTCCTCGTCGGACGCCTTCACGAGATCGCTGACCGCGACCATCCGCTCGACCCGGTCCCGGACGTCGGCCCCCGTGCCGGTGATGGCGGGGCGGGCGTTGACGTCGTAGCTGATCGTCGCGCTCTCCCGCAGCCCGGTGAGCAGCGCGAGCACGTCGCCGGCGCCGGGAGGCAGCACCGCCCCGAGCGAGCACGTGTGCACCACGAGCGGAGCCGGCCCGTCGGCGACCGGGTTGAGGCGCCACTCCAGGTCGAAGTCGTAGTGCGCCGCACCGTCGGCACCGATGGTGGCCACGGCGGTCGACGTACGGGCCACGGCGCCGGGATCGCTCGCCAGCCGGACGCCGGCCGCTCCCAGGTGGTCGGCGATCAGGCGGCCGTGCGCGTCGTCGGCGTAGCTCGTCGCGAAGCGCACCGGACGCCCGAGCCGCGCCAGGGCGACCGCCACGTTGGCCGCGCTGCCGCCGGCGTACTCCACCGTGCCGCCGTCGGCCCCCCGGACGATGTCGATCAGGGACTCCCCCACCACCAGCACGTCGCGATCCATGGGATGTCTCTACCGCATGGGGGCGGGTGGCGTGAACCCGCGCGTAGGGTCGAACGCATGGACGTGTTTCCTCTCGACCCGTCATCGGACCGCCCGCCCTACGAGCAGCTCCGGGTCCAGATCGCCTCCCGCGTCGCTCGTGGCGACATCGCCGCCGGGGTCCGGCTCCCGACCGTGCGGGCCCTCGCGGCCGAGCTGCACCTCGCGGTCAACACGGTCGCCCGGGCTTACCGGGAGCTCGAGACGGACGGCGTGGTCGTCACGGAGGGCAGGCGCGGCACCTTCGTCGCGCTCTCCCCCTCCGCCGGCACCGAGGAGGCGGCCACCGCCGCCGCGTCGTACGCCGCCACCGCTCGCCGCCTCGGCCTCGGCGTCACCGAGGCCACGCAGCTCGTCGAACGGGCGTGGACCACAGGCGGCTGAATGGGTCCCTCTCGTTGGTCGAGTAGGTCGCGCAGCGACCGTATCGAGACCATCTCGCTTTACCGGGTTTCGTGGTCGCCGTCCGCGTCGGGACAGGTGCCTGGTTGCGGCCGCCTTGCCAGGTACGGCGACCTTCGGTCGCCGGCCTGTGGATAGGGCCCGATTTCTGTTACCTGGTTGTTATCCCAGAGCCCTGTGTGCACAGGGTTTTAGGCGCTGGCTGTCGGTGGTCAGGGCTTGACTGGTCCCATGCCCGAGAGCCACCCCGCACCCGAGACCGCCGCCGCGGTGTTGGGCGCGGTGCGCTCGGAAACAGCCGCCGCGGATCGTGCCGAAGCCCACAAGCTCCTGCTCGCGGTGGACTGGGCGTCCATGCACTCGGTGGACTCGATCACCCACGCCGCGGTCTTCGCCGACACCGCGATGACCGTCGCCGGCCCCGGCGCACCCATGGTCAGCGAGTTCTGTGTCGCGGAGTTCGCCGCCGCGATCGGGCTGCCCACCGAGGCCGGCAAGGCCTACCTCGGCGAAGGCGTCGAGCTCAGGTACCGCCTGCCCAAGACCTGGA
>JAOPYB010000024.1 GCA_025964835.1 Nocardioides sp.
GGGCTCAAGTCACTGATGTTCCCGGCCGTGCGGGTCGAGGTGTCGGTCGACGGCGGCGACTTCACCCGGCACCGGGCGCGCACCGTGGTCGTCGGCAACGTCGGCTTCCTCCAGGCCGGGATGCCGCTGCTCCCGGACGCCTCGATCGACGACGGCCTGCTCGACGTCGTGATCCTGCACCCCCAGCGGTTCCTGTCCTGGGTGCCGCTCGCCGTGCGCGTGCTCGCGAAGCGGAAGCGGATCGACGACACCATCAACCGGATGACCGGCCACACGGTCGTGGTGCGGTCCTCGACGGACACGCCCCGCCAGCTCGACGGCGACTCGATCGGCATCGGCCGCGAGCTGCGCATGGAGTGCCTGCACGGGCGGGTGCTGGTCCGCGTCCCGCGCTGACTCGCCCGAAAGCCAGCGAGCTCGCCAGCCCGACTTTCGGGCGGTTCGGCCCGGCTCAGCGGCGGGCGTGGTCGATCGCCTCGTCCTCCTCGGGCGAGAGCTGCTGCTCGCAGGTCCACCCCGAGATGCTCTTGGCGTAGGTCCGGGCCTCGCTGCGACCGTGGATGGAGGTCAGCACCACCCCGTGGCCACCGTCGTCGAGGAGGGCGAGCGACCAGGACAGGTGCCCGCCCATGTCCCCGAAGGCGTCGTACCGGACGACGGCGAGGTGGCGCAGGGCGTCGCGGGTCTCGGTGCGCAGCGCCGCGACCTCCTGGCGCAGGCCGAACACGTCCTCGGGCAGGGCGTCCGCCCCGGCGCCGCGGCGGGTGGCGGTCAGGCGGCGCAGCGCCACTACCGAGAACACCAGTGCCGCGAGGGCGAACAGCAGAGCGAGCGACGCGAGGATGAGCACGCCGTCGAGCCTAGGTTTGCGCACCCGCCGATCCCCGCTGACCCGCCCGAAACTCATCGCTGACCCGCCCGAAAGTTTCGGGCAGGTCAGCGGGTGGGCGGACCCCCGGAGCTCGGCGCGCGCCGTGGGAGCATGACCCGGTGACCGCTCGACGCATCGCCTACCAGGGCGAACCCGGCGCCAACTCCCACCTGGTGTGCAAGCAGCACTACCCCGACTGGGAGGCGGTGCCGTGCGCGTCGTTCGAGGACGTCTTCGCGGCCGTCGAGTCCGGCCAGGCCGAGCTGGCGATGATCCCGATCGACAACTCGCTCGCCGGCCGGGTGGCCGACATCCACCACTTCCTGCCCGGCTCGTCCCTGCACATCATCGGCGAGCACTTCCTGCGCATCCAGTTCACGCTGATGGGAGTCCCGGGCTCGAGCCTCGAGACGATCCGCACCGTGCACAGCCACGTGCACGCGCTCGGCCAGTGCCGCAAGGTGATCCGCGAGCACGGGCTCAAGGCCGTGATCTCGGGCGACACGGCGGGCGCCGCCCGCGAGGTCGCCGAGGCCGGGGACCCCACCCAGGCCGCGATCGCGCCACCCCTGGCGGCCGAGATCTACGGCCTGCAGATCCTCGCCGAGGACGTCGAGGACGAGGACCACAACACCACCCGCTTCGTGGTGCTGTCACCCGAGCTCGTCGAGGCCCCCGCCGGCAACGGTCCGGTCGTCACGAGCTTCATCTTCAACGTCCGCAACCTGCCGGCCGCGTTGTACAAGGCGCTCGGCGGCTTCGCGACCAACGGCGTGAACATGACCAAGCTCGAGAGCTACATGGTCGGCGGCGAGTTCACCGCGACCCAGTTCCTCGCCGAGGTCGACGGGCACCCCCAGGACGTCGGGCTGCGGAACGCGCTTGAGGAGCTGGCGTTCTTCACCACCGACGTGAAGATCCTGGGGGTCTACCCCGCCGACGAGTTCCGGGCCTGAGCGGCCCTCAGGCGTCGGCCGACGGGTTGGCCATCAGCGCGAACATGGCCCCCTGCGGGTCGGACAGGAACGCCATCCGGCCCACGCCCGGCACGTCGAACGCGGGTGCGACGACGCTGCCGCCGAGCTCCCCAGCCTGCGCCACGGTCGCATCGACGTCCGTGACGTTGAAGTAGACGTTCCAGTGCGGCGGGACCCCCTCCATCTGGGGCGGCATCGCGCCGCCCACCTGGCGACCGTCGACCACGAGGCAGGTGTAGTCGCCGCCGCCGTCCATCGCCATCGCCTCCCAGGAGACGCCCAGGACGTCGGAGTAGAACTTCGTGGCCGTCGCCAGGTCTGGCGTGGTGAGCTCGTTCCAGATGGGGGTGCCGGGCTCATTGGCCCGGGCGGTGCCGATGTGTTCCTTGGCCTGCCACAGGTTCACGCGGGCACCGGTCGGGTCCTGGATCGCCGCCATCCGGCCGTGCTCCATGACGTCGAACGGCCCCGCCTCGACCTTGCCCCCGGCCTCGGCGACCTTGGCGACCGTCGCGTCGACGTCGTCCACGGCGAGGTAGACGCCCCAGAAGGCCGGGTGGCCGACCAGCTCCGGCATCTGGCCACCGATGCCGGCGACGGCGTCGCCCCGCAGCGTCACCGGTGCGTAGAAGCCGCCCTGGTCGTCCATCGGGACCTCGTCGTAGTCCCAGCCGAACAGGCTGCCGTAGAACGTCATCGCGGCCCGCTGGTCCGGCGTGATGAGCTCCACGTAGCTGGGTGTGCCCTGCGTGTAGGAATCGATCTTCGGCATTGGAGTGCGCCTGCTTCCCGTGTCTGTGGTGATCGTTGTCGTCGACCCCGCTCCCCAGCCAACACCCGGGTGCCGACGGTGGCAATGCGCCGCTGGTGAACACCGGGCAATGCCCCGGTAGGTTCCTTCTGTGGACCAGCCCGCCCCCCGCACCGCCGACCTCGGCTTCGCGCGCGTCGACGTCGACCGCGCGGCCCGGACCGGCGACCCCGAGGTCGTCTACGGCGCCGGCAAGACGCCCGACCAGATCGTCGCGATCCTGCGCGCCCTGCACGAGCGGCACCCCGAGCGCGCCGTCCTCGCCACCCGGCTGGGCGACGAGGCGCTGGGCCTGGTCGCCGCAGCTCTCGCCGACGCCGACGTCACCGTCGACGCGGTCGCCCGGGCGGTCACGCTCGGCCCGCTCCCCGAGCCGCGCGGCACGGTCGCCGTCGTCAGTGCCGGCACCTCCGACGCCCCGGTCGCGGCCGAGGCCTCGCTCACCATCCGGGTCCACGGCGCGACGGTCGACCGCATCGACGACGTCGGGGTCGCGGGCCTGCACCGGCTGCTCGCCGTACGGGACCGGATCGCCGCCGCCGACTGCCTCGTCGTCGTCGCCGGCATGGAGGGTGCCCTGCCGTCCGTCGTCGGCGGCCTGACGGGCGTGCCCCTCGTGGCGGTGCCGACCAGCGTCGGGTACGGCGCCTCCTTCGGCGGGCTCGCCGCCCTGCTCGCGATGCTCAACTCGTGCGCGCCCGGCGTGACCGTGGTCAACATCGACAACGGGTACGGCGCCGGCGTCTTCGCGGCCCGGGTGGCTCGGCGGGCCGGCCCGTGACGATCTGGGTCGACGCCTCCTCGGGTGCCAGCGGCGACATGCTGCTCGGCGCCCTGCTGGGCGCCGGCGTGCCCGTCGACGTGCTCCAGTCCGCGGTCGACACGATCGCCCCCGAGCCCGTCACCCTGAGCGTCGAGAGCGTCCTGCGCAACGGCTTCGCCGCCACCCGCTGCCACGTCGAGGTCGCCGACTCCGTGCAGCACCGCACCTGGCGCGACATCCGTGACCTGCTGGCCGCCGCCGAGCTCGACGAGCCGGTCCGCGACCTGGCCACCCGGACCTTCGAGCGGCTCGCCGTCGCGGAGGCCACGGTCCACGGCAGCGACCCGCTCGACGTGCACTTCCACGAGGTCGGCGCCCTCGACGCGATCGCGGACGTGGTCGGCGTCTGCGCGGGCTTCGTGCACCTCCGGTCGTGCGGCCCAGGGTGCGCCCTGGCGCACCCTGGGCATCACGACCCGGTCGTGGTCAGCCCGGTGGCGGTCGGCTCCGGCACGATCCGCGGCGCGCACGGGTCGATGCCGGTGCCCCCGCCCGCCGTGGCCGAGCTGCTGCGCGGCGTCCCGTCGTACGCCGGCCCGCCCGGCGCCCCGGCCATGGAGCTGTGCACGCCGACCGGAGCCGCACTGCTCACGACCCTCGCCACCTCCTGGGGACCGCAGCCCGCGATGGTCACCTCCGCGATCGGTGTCGGCGCGGGTGGTCGTGACCCGGAGGGGCATGCGAACGTGCTGCGGTTGTTCCGGGGTCTCGAGACGGGACTCCGTCCCTCCTCGACCACCGGAGCGGTGGAGCCTCCGCTGCTCGTCGAGACCAACGTCGACGACCTGGACCCCCGGGTGTGGCCGGCGGTCATCGCGGCGCTGCTCGAGGCCGGCGCCAGCGACGCCTGGCTGACCCCGATCCTGATGAAGAAGGGCCGTCCCGCCCACACCCTCAGCGTCCTCGTCTCCGCCGAGCGGGCCGCGTCGGTGCGCGCCACGATCTTCCGCCAGACCTCCACGATCGGCCTGCGCGAGCAGCCGCTCGGCAAGCACGCCCTGGACCGCGAGATGGTCTCCGTCGACGTCGACGGACAGCCGATCTCGGTCAAGCTGGCCCGCCACGACGGCGTGCTGGTCAACGCCCAACCGGAGTACGACGACGTCGCCCGCGCCGCAGCCGCGCTCGGGCGACCGGTGGTCGACGTGCTCGCCGATGCCGCGGCCGCGAGCCGCGCGTTCCTCAGAATGGACCCTGCCTGATGGACCTTGCGATCATCGCCCTGACG
Organism: Nocardioides sp.; assembly: GCA_025964835.1. Taxonomy (GTDB): domain Bacteria; phylum Actinomycetota; class Actinomycetes; order Propionibacteriales; family Nocardioidaceae; genus Nocardioides. The sequence continues at coordinate 4,711 of JAOPYB010000024.1, forward strand.
TTCGCCGCGATCTTCGTGGTCGAGCTGCCGGACAAGACCTTCGTGGCGACACTCGTGCTGGCCACGAAGTACCGCCCGCTGCTCGTCTGGATCGGCGTCGGCCTGGCCTTCACCGTGCAGACGATCGTGGCGGTCGCGCTCGGCCACGCCGTGTCGTTCCTGCCCGAGAACCTGGTCCGCGCGGTCGCGGGCGTGATCTTCCTGGCCGGCGCGGTGCTGCTCTTCCGCGAGGGCCGCAGCCACCACCTGGCCAGCGAGGACGAGGAGGAGTTCGCCGCCAAGGCGACCGCCGCGACCGGCTGGCGCGCCGTGCTCACGTGCTTCCTCATCCTCTTCGCCGCCGAGTGGGGCGACCTCAGCCAGCTGCTGACGATCTCGCTCGTCGCGAAGTACGACGACCCGGTCTCGGTCTTCATCGGCGCGCTCGGTGCCCTGCTGACCGTGAGCGCGCTCGCCGCGGTCTCGGGCCGGGCGCTGATGAGGGTGGTCTCCCTGCACGCGCTGCACTACGTGGGCGCGGCCGTGTGCCTGCTGCTGGCCGGGCTCACGGCGTACGAGCTGCTCGCCTGATCCGCGAGTCTCCGCCAGTCTCCGCGACTCTCCGCGCCGGCCCGTCTCCCTCTAGAGTGCGGGACATGGTTTCCCCGCACGGCGCCGACAGCGAGGTCGGCACGCTCCGGACGGTCATGCTGCACCGACCCGGGAACGAGCTGAAGCGCCTCACCCCGCGCAACAACGACAAGCTGCTCTTCGACGGCATCCCGTGGGTCGCGCGGGCCCAGGACGAGCACGACGCCTTCGCCCAGGCGCTGCGCGACCGCGACGTCGAGGTCCTCTACCTCACCGACCTGCTCACCGAGACCCTCGCGAGCCCCGACGCGCGCAACCACGCGATCACGACTGCGCTGGCCGGGCTGCACCTCGGCGACACGATGCGCACCTACCTGGCGCACGCGCTGCGCGACGCCTCGCCGGAGGAGCTGACCGGGCACCTGACCGCCGGCATCCGCAACGACGAGGTCCGCGGTGGCTTCGGCCTCGTCACCTCGCTGTTCGCGAGCGACGACTTCCTCATCGACCCGCTGCCGAACCTGCTCTTCACCCGCGACTCCAGCGTCTGGATCCAGGACCGGGTCGCGATCACCTCGCTCGCGATGCCGGCGCGCACCCGCGAGACCCAGCTGACGGAGCTGATCTACACCGAGCACCCGCGCTTCCGTGGCACCCGCAAGATCCACGGCTGGCACCACGAGCACGTCGAGGGCGGCGACGTCCTCCTGCTCTCCCCCGGCGTGATCGCCGTCGGCGTCGGAGAGCGTACGACGCCCGCCGGTGTCGAGCGCCTCGCCCGGCAGGTCTTCCACGCCGGCCTGGCCCACACCGTGCTCGCGGTGCCGATCGCGCAGGAGCGGGCGACCATGCACCTCGACACCGTCTGCACGATGGTCGACCGCGACGCCGTCGTCATGTACCCGGTGGTCGCCGACAGCCTGATCGCCTACCCCGTCACCCCCGACGGCTCCGACGGCCTCGTCTGCGGTGACGCCGCCCCGTTCCTGGAGGCGGCCGCGGCGGCGATGCGCGTCGACCGGATCCGCGTGGTCGACACCGGGCTCGACCCCGTGACGGCCGAGCGCGAGCAGTGGGACGACGGCAACAACACTCTCGCCGAGGCGCCGCGCCTGGCCGTCTCCTACGAGCGCAACGTGGAGAACAACAGCCGCCTCGAGGAGTCGTGAAAC
>JAOPYB010000053.1 GCA_025964835.1 Nocardioides sp.
GCCGGGCCACTTCGCGACCGACCCGTGGGCCCTGGTGAAGTTCGACGGCACCCCGCTCTACGATGACCCCAACCCGCAGCGCGGTTGGCACAAGGAGTGGGGCTCCCACATCTTCAACTTCGGGCGCCGCGAGGTCCGCAACTTCCTCTACGCCAACGCGATCTACTGGCTCGAGGAGTTCCACGCCGACGGCCTCCGGGTCGACGGCGTCGCCTCGATGCTCTACCTGGACTACTCCCGCGAGGAGGGTGAGTGGTCGCCGAACATCCACGGCGGCCGCGAGAACCTCGAGGCGGTGCAGTTCCTCCAGGAGATGAACGCCACCGTCTACAAGCGGGTGCCCGGCATCGCCACGATCGCCGAGGAGTCGACCTCCTGGCCGGGGGTGACCCGGCCGACCGCCGACGACGGCCTGGGCTTCGGGTTCAAGTGGAACATGGGCTGGATGCACGACTCGCTCGCCTACATGGCGCACGAGCCCGTGCACCGGGCCTACCACCACGGGGAGCTGACCTTCTCGCTCGTCTACGCGTGGTCGGAGAACTTCGTGCTCCCGCTCAGCCACGACGAGGTCGTGCACGGCAAGGGCTCGCTGCTGCGCAAGATGCCGGGCGACCGGTGGCAGCAGCTCGCGAACCTGCGCGCCTACCTCGCGTTCATGTGGGCGCACCCCGGCAAGCAGCTGCTGTTCATGGGCATCGAGTTCGGCCAGGAGTCGGAGTGGGCCGAGGCGCGCGAGCTCGACTGGTGGCTGCTCGACCACCCCGAGCACAAGGGCGTCCACTCCCTGGTGCGCGACCTCAATGCGGCCTACGTCTCGACTCCGGCGCTGTGGATCGGCGACGGTGATCCCGCCGGGTTCGAGTGGATCGACGCCAACGACGCGGGCCACAACGTCTTCTCGTTCGTCCGCCGCGACGCCGGCTCCCCCGACCTGGTCTGCCTGGCGAACTTCGCGGCGACCCCGCACGAGGGCTACCGGCTCGGTCTCCCGTCCGCGGGCGAGTGGGAGGAGCTGGTCAACACCGACGCGTCGGCCTACACCGGCTCCGGCGTCGGCAACCTGGGCGCGGTCACCGCGGTCGAGGGTGAGTGGTCGGGCCAGCCCGCCCACGCCGACATCGTCGTACCTCCCCTCGCCACGGTCTGGCTGCGCAGGAAGGCGTGAGCCGGGCCCGTCGCTTCCTGCTCGATAGGGTGGGGCCGTGACCGACCAGCCGACGACCGTGACGACGGTCGCGGACGGGGTCGCCCGGATCACGTGGGCTCCGGACCTCCACGAGGGCGACCTCACGGCAGCCGTCGAGGTCGTACGTCGCGAGGTCGAGCTCGCTCTCGAGCACCACGCCCGGGTCGAGGTGCTGGTGCCCACCACGAGCGAGCACGCCCAGCGGGTCGCCACCTGGTCGGGGATGCGCCGCGAGGGCGTGATGCGCGGTATCACCGTCGACGGCGAGACCGAGGACCGGATCGTCTACGCCCGCCTGGCGACCGACGCACCGGCGCACGAACCCGACGGCTTCCGGGCGCTCCTCAACTCGTTCCTGCCCCGCAAGCGAGCGATCAGCCAGATGCTGATCCGCGACGAGGCTGACCGGGTGCTGCTGTGCCAGCTCACCTAAAAGCAGGACTGGGACCTGCCCGGCGGCGTGGTCGAGGTCGGCGAGTCGCCACAGCTGGCGGTCGCCCGCGAGGTGCAGGAGGAGCTCGGGCTCGAGATCCCCGTCGGCCCCCTGCTGCTCACCGACTGGCTGCCGCCGTGGGGAGGCTGGGACGACGCGCTCTGCCTCGTCTTCGACGGCGGCACCCACCCGTCGGCGATCACCGAGACCATCGTCAAGCAGGCCCGCGAGATCCGCTCCGCCGAGCTGTGCACGCCCGCACAGGTGCGCGAGCGCTGCGCCGACTTCACCGCCCGCCGGGTCGGGGCGGCCCTCGACAACCTCGGCGGGAGCCCGGCGTACACGGAGTCGGGGATCTGACGTCCCCGGACTTGCGACGCGCAAGATCCTCGCCGCCCCGGCGCCGCCGCGACACAGACCCACTGTCCATGCCCCAAGGGAACTGAAACACAGTCAGGTTTGTCTTGACACGGTGGACGATGGCGGTCGTCCTGGAGGCATTGCGCCTTTACCCCCCGACCTGGCTCCTGACCGGACCACTCAGCACCCTGTGGAGCTGAACGGTTATCAGCTGCGAGCGGGTCACACCGTCCTGATAAGCCCATACGTCATTCATCGGGACGAGGCTGTGTACCTCGACGCCGGATCGTTCGAGCCCGGCCGCTGGCTCACGGACCCGCAGCCAGCTCCGTTCCTTTCGTTCGGGCTCGGGACGCGCGCCTGCCCCGGAGCAACTTCGGTCTCACTTCGCTGACCGCGCTTCTCACCGCGCTGGTCACCAGGTTCCGGATCGTGCAGGAAGATGGGGAGGTCCGGCCCAACCCGCGGACCTCCTTGACGCCGGATGGCCTACGGCTCCGGTTCGTCCCGCTCTAGCTACTCCCGTTTGCCGACGACTTCGCCTGGTCGACGGGGGCCTCTTTGAGGGGGCGACTGAAGCGCTCCCACACCGCTTGCCGCGAGACGCCCAACACCCGCCCGATGTCGTTGTAGCTGAGCTTTCGCGAGCGCAGGACCTGCACCCATTCGTGCATGAAGTCGTCAACCTGCTCTGCGGTCCTGGCGATCTTGGGCAGCGTCTCGAGCATCTCCTCGTCCGACATGACGTCCCACCACGGGCGCTCGAGCTTTCGCCTCGTGCTGGGTGACGAGAGGATCGCGTGGTACTTGTCGACACAGTCAGTGCAGATCAACGCACCGAGACCGCCGGCGAACTTCGTTCGAGACGTCCCGATGACTCCGCAGAACGAGCAGATCTTGCCGTCGGGGCCGAACTCCATCGAAGAACCCTTCTGCTCTGGGCACATGGGGAGTGCAACCGCTCGAGTCGAGACCACCCTTTCGGGCAGCTTGTCCGTCACTGTAATCCAGTCAGGGGTTCGGGCGGGCCGCCCGAGCAGCAGAGTCCGCGGCAGCCCGCGCAGCCGCCCTCGACTTACCGCGCACGAGGAGGGGCAGGGCAACGTTCTCGCGCGCGGTGAACTCGGGCAGGAGGTTGTTGGACTGGAACACCACCCCGTTCTCGCACCGCAGAACCGGTCAACCTGGTTGCGCGAGCCAACATGTCAGGCACGAACGGTAAGCCCGCCGCGCCGGCCGCGTCAAGGACAACTTGACGATCGCCGAACCTCTCGAGACCGAGCCATCCGAGCAGGCGGTCTCGCCGAGCAGGCGCCGGGACCGAGAGCTGACCTCCCCCCTGCCCAACGCGGCGAAATGGGGTAAGGATGCCTTGTGACCACCTTCGTGTTCGACTTCGCCCAGGGCAACAAGGAACAGCGTGACCTGCTCGGCGGCAAGGGGGCCAACCTCGCCGAGATGACGAACCTCGGCCTGCCGGTGCCGCCCGGGTTCACGATCACGACCGGGGCCTGCCGGGCCTATCTCGAACGTGGCGAACAGCCCGACGGACTGGCCGACGAGGTCGGCAGCCACCTCGCCACCCTCGAGGACGCGATGGGACGCCGGCTCGGCGACCCGGAGGACCCGCTGCTGGTGTCGGTTCGTTCCGGCGCGAAGTTCTCGATGCCCGGGATGATGGAGACGGTCCTCAACATCGGGCTCAACGACGAGTCGGTGACCGGCCTGGCCCGGCAGAGCGACGACGAGCGGTTCGCGATGGACTCCCACCGCCGCCTCCTGCAGATGTTCGGCGCCACGGTCCTCGGCATCGAGGGCGAGATCTTCTCGACCGACCTCGACGCACTGAAGAAGAAGCGCGGCACCACCCAGGACACCGGCCTCGGAGTCGACGACCTGAGCGAGCTGGTCGCGACGTACAAGCAGCGGATCGAGGAGCACGCGGGCCGCCCGTTCCCCCAGGACCCGCGCGAGCAGATGGACCTCGCCGTCCGCGCCGTCTTCGACTCGTGGAACACCGAGCGGGCCGTGCTCTACCGCCGGCAGGAGCAGATCCCCGAGGACCTCGGCACGGCCGTGAACATCCAGGCGATGGTCTTCGGCAACCGGGGCGAGACGTCGGGCTCCGGCGTCTGCTTCACGCGCGACCCGGCGTCCGGCTCCCAGGGCGAGTACGGCGACTACCTGCAGAACGCCCAGGGCGAGGACGTCGTCGCCGGCATCCGCAACACGGTGTCGCTAGCCGACCTGGCCGACATCGACAAGCAGTCGCACACCGAGCTGCTCGAGATCATGGCCACGCTCGAGCACCACTACAAGGACATGTGCGACATCGAGTTCACGATCGAGCGGGGCAAGCTCTGGATGC
>JAOPYB010000057.1 GCA_025964835.1 Nocardioides sp.
CCGAACGTGTCCTCCATCGGCGTCTGCCGGTAGAGCTGCTCGAGGAGCGCCTCGGGGTGGAAGCCGTTCTTGACCTCGATCACGAGCCGCAGGCCCTTCTCGCGGTCGGTGAGGTCCTTGACGTCGGAGATGCCCTGGAGCTTCTTGCCCTGGACCAGGGTCTTGATCCGCTCGATCACCTTCTCGGTGCCGACGCCGTACGGCAGCTCGGTCACCACGATCCCCTTGCGGCGCGGCGTCACCGCCTCGATGCGGGCCGTCGCGCGCATCCGGAAGGTGCCGCGCCCGGTGAGGTAGGCGTCGCGGACACCCTCGAGGCCGACGATCTTGCCCCCCGTGGGCAGGTCGGGGCCGGGGATGAACCGCATCAGGCCGTCGACGTCGGTGTTCGGGTGGTTGATCAGGTGGCGCAGCGCCTGGACGACCTCGACCAGGTTGTGCGGGGCGATGTTGGTGGCCATGCCGACCGCGATGCCCGTCGTGCCGTTGACGATGAGGTTGGGGATGGCCGAGGGCAGGACGGTCGGCTCGGTCTCGCGGCTGTCGTAGTTGGGCTTGAAGTCGACGGTGTCCTCGTCGATCGAGCTGGTCATCGCCACCGCGGCCGGGGCCATCCGGCACTCCGTGTAGCGCATGGCGGCGGGGGAGTCGTCGGGCGAGCCGAAGTTGCCGTGCCCGTCGACCATCGGCACCCGCATCGACCACGGCTGGGCCATCCGGACCAGGGCGTCATAGATCGCGGTGTCACCGTGCGGGTGCAGCCGGCCCATGACCTCGCCGACGACCCGGGCGCTCTTGACGTGCCCCCGGTCGGGGCGCAGACCCATCTGGTCCATCGTGTAGAGGATCCGCCGCTGCACCGGCTTCAGGCCGTCGCGGGCGTCGGGCAGCGCGCGGGAGTAGATGACCGAGTAGGCGTACTCGAGGAAGGACGATCGCATCTCGTCACCGACGTCGATGTCGAGGATGTGCTCCTCGAAGTCGTCGGGAAGTTCCTGCTTGGTGCTGCGCCGGGCCATGGGCGCCATTCTCCCCGGTGTGCTTCCAGGAAACCCGGGGGGCACGCCGCATTCACCGAGTCACGCTAGATTTCGGGCGTGACCGACCCCGACCAGACCGCAGCGGAGATTCCGGTCGCCCCGCGACACTGGGAGGCGGACGTCCTGCTCCGCGACGGGCGGGCTGCTCACATCCGGCCCATCCAGGCCGGCGACGCCGAGCTGCTGGTCGACTTCTACGCCCGCGTGTCGGACGAGTCGAAGTACTACCGCTTCTTCAGCCCGATGCCGCATCTCTCCGACCGCGACGTCGCCCGCTTCACCCAGGTCGACCACGTCAGCCGGGTGGCGTTCGTGCTGACGCTGTCGGGGCAGATGATCGCCGTCGGCCGCTACGACGTGGTCCGACCGGGTGAGGCCGAGGTGGCCTTCCTCGTCGAGGACCAGCACCAGGGCCGCGGCATCGCCCAGCTCCTCCTCGAGCACCTCGCCCAGGCGGGCCGCGAGAACGCCGTCGAGCGGTTCGTGGCCGAGATCCTCCCCGACAACAGCCGGATGATCCAGACGTTCCGCGACGCGGGCTACAAGGTGGCCAGCGAGTACGAGGACGGCGTCCTCGTGCTCGAGTTCCCCATCGACCCGACCGACACCGCGATCGGCGTGATGATGAACCGCGAGCACCGTGCGGAGTCGGCCTCGATCGAGAAGTTCTTCAACCCCCGCTCGGTCGCGGTCATCGGTGCCAGCCGCCGCCAGGACACCATCGGCCAGGCACTGGTGCGCAACCTCGTGATGGGCGACTTCACCGGCCGGGTGTACGTCGTGAACCCGAGCTCGGCGGCGGTGTCCGGCATGCCGGCGTACTCCACGGTCGGCGACATCCCCGACGACGTCGACGTGGCGATCGTCGCGGTGCCGGCCGAGGCGGTCCAGGACGTCGTGCTCGACTGCGCCGCCAAGGGCGTGCACGGCCTGGTCGTCATCTCGTCGGGCTTCGCGGAGACCGGTGAGGAGGGCCGCCAGCGGCAGCGCCGGCTGGTCGGGCTGTCCCGCTCGTACGGCTTGCGGCTGATCGGCCCCAACTGCCTGGGCATCATCAACACCGACCCGAACGTCTCCATCAACGCCTCGCTCTCCTCGGTGATGCCGCCGCGCGGACGCGCCGGGTTCTTCTGCCAGTCCGGTGCCCTCGGCTCGGCGATCCTCGAGAAGGTCCAGAACCGGGGCCTCGGCCTGTCGACGTTCGTCAGCGCCGGCAACCGCGCCGACGTGTCCGGCAACGACCTCCTGCAGTACTGGGAGGAGGACGACTCCACCGAGGTCGTGCTGCTGTACCTCGAGTCGATCGGCAACCCCCGCAAGTTCTCCCGGATCGCGCGCCGGGTCTCGCTGCGCAAGCCGATCATCGCCGTCCGCTCCGGTCGCACGACCCAGGGCGTGCCGATGGGCCACGCGGTCCGCAAGATCGCGGCCCCGCCGCAGGCCGTCGACGCGATGTTCCGCCAGGCCGGCGTCATCCAGGTCGACACGCTCGAGGAGATGTTCGACGTCGCCCAGCTGCTGGCCCACCAGCCCCTCCCGCGCGGGCGCCGGGTCGCGATCGTCGGCAACTCCGACGCGCTCGGGCTGCTGGCCGCCGACGCGGCCGCGGCCGTGGGCCTGGTCGTCAACAAGTCGGTCGCGCTCGGTGCCGAGGCCACCGCCGAGGACTTCGAGGACGCTCTCGACAACGCGATCGACGACCCCGAGGTCGACTCGGTGGTGGCCGTCTACATCCCGCCGCTCAACGTGTCCGGCGAGGACGTCGCCAACGTGCTGGCCGCCGTCGGCGAGCAGTCCGACAAGCCCCTGGTCTCCTCGTTCCTGGGGGCCGAGGGCGTGCCGGAGCTGCTGCGGGTCCCCGACGTGGCCGGCTCGACGGCCGGCCGCGGGTCGGTGCCGTCGTACCCCGCCGTCGAGGCCGCGGTGCGGGCGCTCGCGCGCGTGGTCGAGTACGCCGTGTGGTTGCGCACCCCGGACGGTCCGACCGCCGGCCCGGACGAGGTCGACCACCAGTCGGCCAAGCGGCTCGTCACCGAGCTGCTGATGAGAAACCCCGAGGGGACCGACCTCGGCCTCGCGGACCTGACCGCGCTGCTGGCGGCGTACGGCGTCGAGCTCTGGGAGACGCGACCGGTGCTGACCCTCCGGGAGGCGCAGACCGCCGGGCGCGAGCTCGGCTGGGACGTCGTGCTCAAGGCGACCGCCGACCACCTGCGCGAGCGTCCCGACCTGGCGCACGTGTGGCGCAACATCGACACGCCCGCCGAGATGAAGGACGCGTGGGAGTCGCTCGGCCGGCTGATCACCGACCCCGAGCGCGCCGGCTTCGTGGTGCAGAAGAACGCCCGCCCGGGCGTCCCGGTGGCGGTACGCAGCATCGAGGACCCCCTGTTCGGGCCGGTCGTGTCCTTCGGGATCTCCGGCCCCCTCATCGAGCTCCTCGCCGACAAGTCCTACCGGATCCCGCCGCTCGGGGAGCGCGACGCCGCCGCGATGGTCCGGGAGATCAAGTCGTCGCCGATGCTGTTCGGCTACCGCGGCAGCGAGGTCGTCGACGTGGCCGAGGTGGAGCGGCTGATCCGCCGGGTCTCTCAGCTCCAGAACGACCTCCCCCAGGTGAGCTCGCTCGAGCTGTCGCTGGTCCTGGCCGGCGCCGACGGGGCCACCGTCCTCACCGCGAGCGCGCGCGTCGACCCCGTCGCCGACCCACGCTCGGACTGGTTCGTGCGCCGGATGCCCGACCACCCGGGAGACACGCTCCCGTCGTGAGCGATCCCACGCCCACGGCGACGCTGCGGCTGCGCGACCTCGACCCCCGGGTGCACCGGCTGTTCCTGGGGTTCGCGTTCTCGGCGCTGGGCAGCGGCCTGACCCTGCCGTTCCTCTACGTCTACCTGGCCGAGGTGCGCGGCATCGAGACCGCGACGGTCGGCTGGATCTTCGCGTGGATGGGGCTGCTGGGCTTCGCGGCGGCACCCGTCGGTGGTTCCCTGATCGACCGCTACGGTCCCCGGCCCGTGATGATCGTCGGCCTGGTCGTGGAGGCCGTCTGCACGGCGTCGATCGGGCTGGTCGAGACCCCCGCCGAGGGCTTCCTGGTGGCGTCGTTCATCGTGGTCGGCACCGTGGGGCTCTGGCCGGCCGCCACCGCCATGCTCACGCGGCTGGTGCCGCTCGAGGCGCGGGAGAGGGTCTACGGCGTCAACTTCATGCTGCTGAACGCCGGGCTCGGCATCGGCGGCGTGCTCAGCTCGCTGGTGATCGACACCGAGTCGGTCGGCTCGTTCCAGCGGCTCTACCTGCTCGACGGCCTGACCTACCTGGCCTACATCGTGGTGCTGGTGACCCTGCCGCGCGGCACCGGTGCGATGCCCACGCCCGACGACCCGCTGCCGGGCGCGGTCGTGCCGGAGCTCGAGCAGGCGTCCTGGTCGGTCGTGGTCCGGGACCGCACGCTGTTGCGGATCGTCGCGATCTCGATCCTGCTGATCACCTTCGGCTACGCGCAGATGGAGGCCGGCCTCGCGGCGTACGCCGTGACCGTCGCCGAGATCCCGGCCAGGGCGCTCGGTTGGGCGTACGCCGCCAACACCGGCGCGATCGTCTGCGGCCAGCTGCTGGCGCTGCGGCTGATCAACGGACGACGTCGTACGACGATGCTGGCGCTCTGCGGCGGCATCTGGTCGGTCTCCTGGCTCGTGATCGCCTGGTCGGACGCCGTCGACGGCTGGGTCGCGGTGGCCGCCATCGTGCTCGGACTTGGCCTCTTCGGCCTCGGCGAGACCCTGTTCGCCCCGGTCGCCCCGGCGATCGTCAACGGCCTCGCGCGCGAGGACATGCGCGGCCGCTACAACGCGCTGCAGGGGATGACGTGGACGGTCGGCTCGATCGTCGGCCCCGCGTCGGCGGGCCTCCTCATCGGGCACGGCCACCCCGGCATCTGGGTGAGCTGCGTCGTGGGCGGCACGGCACTGGCCGCGGTGCTGTTCCTGAACCTCCGCCGGCACCTGACCGACGCCCAGGACGGGCTGGTCGCCTCCGCGTGACAGACTGCACGCATGCGTAGCCGCACCACCGAGGACCACGACCGCACCCTGGAGCTCAGGCACGCCATCGACCGGACGGGCTACTACCCCGAGGTCGTGGCCGAGGGGGTCGAGGCCGCGCTCGCGGGCGAGCAGGTGGTGTCCTTCTACGTCCACCACGAGCCCACGTTCGAGCGCGACGAGGTCCGCCGGCACCTGAGCGTGATCGTGCTGACCCCGAGCCGGCTGGTGCTCGCCCACACCGACGAGCACGACGCCGACGACCTGCTGCCCGAGCCCTACACGTCGACCTCCACCGAGGCGATCCGGCTCTCGGCCGTGAAGTCGGTGGTCGTGACCCGGATGATCGCCAACCCGACCTCGGGCCCGACGCCGCCCGCCGAGGCCGTGATGACGATCGGCTGGGGCGGCGTGAGCCGGATCGACCTCGAGCCGGCCGGGTGCAACGACCCGGAGTGCGACGCCGACCACGGCTACACCGGGGTGCTCGCCTCTGACGACTTCTCGCTGCGGGTCTCGGCCGCCGCGGACGGCACCGACGCCGTCGGGGGTCTGCTCTCCTTCGCCGAGTCGCTCTCCGCCCGGACGCACGAGGCGTGAGCCCCGGCGTGCCCTCGGGAGCGTTCGTCGAGCCCGCCTACGACCACCGCTCGCTCGGCGACGTCGTCCCCGCGGTCGCTGCCGCCCTGGGCACCCCGCTGGACAGCACGCCCTCCGGCCTGGTGCTGCCCGATGCGGCCGGCTACGTCGTCTTCCTCATCGACGGGCTCGGCGCCAACCTGCTCCAGCGCCACGCCCACTACGCGCCGTACCTCTCCGAGCTGCTCGAGCAGCAGGCTCCCGGCACCGCGGGCGTGCCCTCGACGACCGCCACCAGCCTCACCTCGTTCGGCACCGGGCTGACGCCCGGCGCCCACGGCCTGGTGGGGTTCACCTCGCGGGTCCCGGGCACCAACGACCTGCTCAACGCGCTGCTCTGGGACCGCGACGTCGACCCCCTGGAATGGCAGCCGCACGAGACCGCCTTCGCGCGGCTGCGGGCCAAGGGGGTCTCGACGACGGTCGTCAACAAGCGCGAGTTCGCCGGCAGCGGGCTGACCGTCGCGGCGCACCGGGGCGCCGACTACGTCGGGGCGGACAAGGTCGGCGAGCGGATCGCGGCCGCCGTCCTCGCGTCCGGGCAGCGCCCGGCGCTGACCTACCTCTACGACGGCGACCTCGACTGGACGGGGCACCGGCACGGCGTCGCGTCGACCCCCTGGCTTCAGCAGCTCTCGATGATCGACTCGGAGGCCGAGCAGCTCCGGGAGGCGCTGCCGAGCTCGACCCGGCTGCTCGTCGTCGCCGACCACGGCATGGTCGACTCGCCGCCCGAACGCCGGGTCGACGTCGACGAGCACCACGAGCTCAGGGACGGGGTCGCCCTGATCGGTGGCGAGGCGAGGTTCCGGCACCTCTACTGCCGCGGCGGTGCCGTCGACGACGTCGTGGCGACGTGGCGGGCCTTCCTCGGCGACCGGGCCGAGGTGCTGACCCGCTCCGAGGTGATCGCGCGCGGCTGGTTCGGCCCGGTCAGCCCGCACGTTATGCCCCGGCTGGGCGACGTCGTGGTCGCCTGCGGGGACGACACGGCCGTCATGTCCTCCACCGACTTCCCCTACGAGGCGAGCCTCGTCGGCCTGCACGGGTCGCTGACACCCGACGAGATGTTGATCCCGCTGCTGGTCGACTGACTCCTCAGTTGAGCGCCATCCGCGGCTCGCCGTTGACGAGGCCGGTGCCCGCGATCGTGCAGGTCCCGCCCCGCGGGCTGCCGCCGTTCCAGGCCTGCCGCACGCAGGAGCGGGTGCCCAGCTGCGCCCAGTAGTTCGGGTGCAGCGACTCCTGGACGTAGTAGGGGCTGTCCTCGCAGCAGGTGGTGACGGTGCGGATCTGGTTGACCCACTCGGTCTGGTCGACCGCGCCGGCCTGGGTCCA
>JAOPYB010000102.1 GCA_025964835.1 Nocardioides sp.
TGATGAACGCCGTCGACACCGGCTGGATCACCGACGAGCGCCCGCACCAGGAGAAGCTCCGGATCGCCGCCGAGGGCTGGCACGCCCCCCTCGACCTGGTCGACGGCGCCGCCCGCGTCTACGACCCCATCGTCCGCGGCGAGGCCGGCGAGGACCTGCTCGGCCACTTCCTCAAGGACTACCGCCCCAGCCCCTGGTGAGCGGCGTTCCCCGCTTGTAACGCTCGGTTACAAGCGGGGTCAGGCGCCGAGCAGGCCGCGGACGTACGCCGCCTGGCCGAGGTGCTGGGCGTCGTCGTTGACGACGCTCACCAGCCGGGCGCCGAGGGTCACGGGCGGGTCCCAGCGCTCGTCGACGACCCGGTCGAGGTCCTCCTCGGACAGGTCCGCGAGGAAGGCGACGGTCTGGGCGTGCACGGCCTCGAGGTACGCCGTGAGCAGGCCGGCGTCGGGCCGCACCCGGGCGACGTCCTCGGTGTTGTGCCCGAAGCCGATGTCGCTCTCGTCGAAGGGCAGGTCGAAGCGTTCCTGGAAGCCCTCCTCGGTCCACACCTGGGTGCGACCGGCCACGTCGGCGACGTGGTCGTCCTGCACGCGGGCCAGGTGCCAGACCAGCCACGCGACCGGGTTCGCCTCCGGCCCGGGGCGGTGGGTGAGCTGGTCCTCGTCGAGGCCGTCGACGACGGCGCGGCCGCCCTCGACGATCCGCTCGAACGCGTCGGTCAGGAGCTCTGCGGGGGTCATGGAACAACGGTAGGTCGGGTACGGGCAGCTTTCGAGCGAGTGCCCCCGACGGGCGCCCACCTGGAGGACACGGTGACGAACTTCGGCTACACCCTGATGACCGAGCAGGCCGGCCCCCGAGACCTGGTCCGCCATGCGAGCGCCGCCGAGGACGCGGGCTTCGACTTCGAGGTGATGAGCGACCACTTCTCGCCCTGGCTCACCGAGCAGGGCCACGCGCCGTACGCCTGGTCGGTGCTCGGCGCGATCGCCCACACGACCTCACGGGTGGACCTGATGACCTACGTGACCTGCCCGACGATCCGCTACCACCCGGCCGTCGTCGCCCAGAAGGCCGCGACCGTGCAGCTCCTCGCCGAAGGGCGGTTCACGCTCGGGCTCGGCAGCGGCGAGGCTCTCAACGAGCACGTCGTCGGCGACGGCTGGCCGGGTGTCGAGACCCGCCAGGAGATGTTGGCCGAGGCGGTCGAGATCATCCGCCAGCTGCACACCGGCGAGCTGGTGACCTTCCGCGGCGACCACTTCGACGTGGACTCCGCGCGGATCTGGGACCTGCCCGACACCCCGGTCGAGCTCGCCCTGGCCGTGGCCGGCGACCGGGCGATCGAGCACCTCGCCCCCCTCGGCGACCACCTGATCGCGGTCGAGCCGGAGGGCGACCTGATCGAGTCGTGGAACGCCGTCGACGGCGCGCCCCGGATCGGCCCGGACGGCGCGAAGGCGATCGGGCAGATCCCGATCTGCTGGGACCCGGTCGAGGACACCGCCGTACGCCGCGCGCACGAGCAGTTCCGCTGGTTCGCCGGCGGCTGGAAGGTCAACGCCGACCTCCCGACCCCGGCGGGCTTCGCGGGGGCCACCCAGTTCGTGCGCCCCGAGGACGTCGCGGAGAGCATCCCCTGCGGTCCCGACCTCGACAGGATCGTCGACTCGGTGAAGGACTTCTGGGAGGCCGGGTTCACCGACGTCGCGCTGGTCCAGGTCGGCGGCGAGACCCAGGACGACTTCCTGGAGCAGGCGGCGAAGCCGCTGCTGGAGAAGCTGCGGTCCGCCGCACGCTGACCCGCCCGAAACTTCACGCTGACCCGCCCGAAAGTTTCGGGCGGGACAGCGCGGCGAGTTCCCCGGGCTGTTGCTCACCCGGGCGACCTTGCGGTCGGTGAGCACGATCCAGACCGCGAGGGCGGCCCCGGCCAGGACCGCGAACGTGAAGAAGCACATCGCGATCGCGGGGTAACCGAGGATCCGGTGGTCGGTCGGCACCCGCATCATCATCGCGGCCCCGATGACGGTGGCGGCGATCACGATGCCGAGCGTCACCCGGTTGGCCACCCGCTGCAGGACGGTGTGCAGGCGTTCCTCGTCGAGGGCCTGCACGCGCATCGTGAACTCACCCTCGGCCAGGCTGTCCAGGATCCGGTTCCCGCGCTTGGGCAGCATCGAGGTGAACTCCTTGGCCTCGATCGCCGCCGCCATGATCCCGCCCGGGCTGACCTTGAGCCCGCTCGCGAGCAGGTCGGTGATGTTGTCGCGGATCGCCTCGGCCGGGTCGAAGTCGGGGTCGAGGTGCAGGGTCGCCTGGTCGAGGTTCAGCAGCGCCTTGCCGATCATCGACATCTCGGCGGGCGGGCGGAGACCGTGGGCCCCGGACAGCCGGCTGAGCTCCACCAGCACGGTCCCCGCCTGGAGCTCGGGCCCGGCGGCGGCCGCCTCCGAGACCAGGTGTGCGACCTCCACCCGGAACGCCCCGGCGTCGTACTCCTCGAGCGGGTGGCCCATGCCGGCCAGCACGGCCGCGACCTCCTCGCCGTCCCCGTCACCGATCGCCAGCAGCAGCTTGACGACCTTGTCCTGCAGGCGCGGGGCGACCGAGGCGACCATGCCGAGGTCGAGCAGGGCGAGCCGACCGTCGTCGGTGAGCAGCAGGTTGCCCGGGTGCGGGTCGGCGTGCAGGACGCCGTGGTCCAGCATCAGCTTCAGGTAGCAGCTGAAGAGCTGCTCCACGATCGGCCGGGCCTCGACGTCGAGCAGGCCGAGCGGCCCGACGTCGGTGACCTTCCGGCCCTCGATGCGCTCCATCGTCAGCACCCGCGACGTCGAGTGGTCGCGGACCGGCTGCGGCACGACGAGCAGGTCGTAGCCGCTGGTCAGCTCGCCGAACTTGAGCAGGTTGCGCGCCTCGCGGCGGTAGTCCAGCTCCCCGGCCAGCGAGCGACGGAACTGCCCCAGCAGCTGCTCGAACCCGAAGCGCCTGCCGGCAGCCGTGTGCCGGTCGGCGAGGCCCGCCAGGCGCGTGAGCGTCTCCATGTCCTCGCGGGCGAGCTCCCGGGCCTCGGGCCGCTGGATCTTGACCACGACCTCGCGACCGCTCGGCAGGGTCGCCCGGTGCACCTGCCCCAGCGACGCGGAGGCGAGCGGGGTCTCCTCGAAGTCGGCGAACAGGTGGCGGATCTGGCCGCCGAGCTCGCTCTCCACGATCTCGGTGACGACGTCGAACCCGAACGGCTCGGTGTCGTCCTGGAGCCGGGCGAGTGCGGTCGTGTACGCCGCCGGCAGCAGGTCGAAACGGGTCGAGAGGAGCTGGCCGAGCTTGATGTACGTCGGACCCAGCGCCTCGAGGTCGCGGGCGAAGGCGGCCGCCTTCTCCTCGTCGCCCATCGGCGGGTCCTCGTCGAAGGAGAACTCGTCGAGCCCGGCGCCGGCGACCAGGTCGGAGCGGCCGTGGCGGACGAGCAGGCGGGCCAGAGCGGCGTAGCGTCCGACGCCGGACGGAGACAGTGAGGACATGGCGCACAGCATGCCTGCGCCGGATCGCGCGGGCCACACCCAGGCCCCGTCGACCCGCCCAAAAGTTTCGGGCGGGTCGGCTCAGGCCGCGACGTACGAGCGCGCCGGCGTGACCGTCCGGGCGCCCGAGTTGCGCGCCTCGCGGAAGAGCCCGCGGACCTGGCTGACGACGTTGCGCCGGTTGGTCTCGGCCAGCCAGCCGTTCGGCAGCGAGAGCCGGAAGACCTTGTGCCAGGCGGAGCCGACCTGCCTGGGCAGCGAGGCCTCGTGGTAGCTGAGGCCGTAGCGCTGGAACAGGTCCTTCACCTTGGGCTTGATCTCGGAGTAGCGGTTGCTCGGCAGGTCCGGGAACAGGTGGTGCTCGATCTGGTGGGACAGGTTCCCGCTCATCAGGTGCATGAACTTGCTGCCGGAGATGTTGGCGGAGCCGAGCATCTGGCGCAGGTACCACTGGCCGCGCGTCTCGTTGGCGTCCAGCGACCGCTGCTCGAAGGTCTCCACTCCCTCGGGGAAGTGGCCGCACATGATGATCGAGTGGCTCCACACGTTGCGCACGAGGTTGGCCGTCGCGTTGGCCGCGAGGGTCGAGAGGAGCGAGCCGGTGGGCAGCGAGAGCAGCGGGTGCACGACGTAGTCCTTGGTCACCTGCTTGCGGATCTTCTGCAGCGTCTGCCTGATGTTCGCCTTCATCTCGGGCGAGAACCCCTTCTTCTCGCGCAGCGAGTCGCCGAAGTCGAGGTCGTACATCGCGATGCC
This sequence comes from Nocardioides sp., assembly GCA_025964835.1. GTDB lineage: Bacteria > Actinomycetota > Actinomycetes > Propionibacteriales > Nocardioidaceae > Nocardioides. The sequence goes on from JAOPYB010000102.1 coordinate 4,287, forward strand.
GTACTCGAAGATGCACGCGTTGATGAAGTTCCACAGCGGCTGGACGAGGTAGCGGGGCTTCCACTCCTGGTCCTCGTCGACGCGCATGATGCCGTAGCCGAGGTCGTTGTCCTGGCCGATGATGTTCGTGTACGTGTGGTGCGTCCCGTTGTGCGCGCGCTTCCACTGCTCGGGCGGCGACGCGTGGTCCCAGTCCCAGGTCGTCGAGTGGATCTTCGGGTCGCGCATCCAGTCCCACTGGCCGTGCAGGACGTTGTGGCCGATCTCCATGTTGTCGAGGATCTTGGCGGCGCTGAGGCCGACCGTCCCGAGCACCCACGCGGGCGGGAAGACCGACGCGAGCAGGAGGACCCGGCTGCCGAGCTCGAGCTTGCGCTGGGCGTCGATGACGCGCCGGATGTACGCCGCGTCGCGCGCGCCGCGGCTGTCCACGACCTCCTGACGGATCGCGTCCAGCTCCGCCCCCAGGGACTCGATGTCCTCGGCGGTCAGGTGGGCGATCTGGCTGGCGGGCTTGTTCTCCACGACGGTCATGGCACTCCTTCATCGGGCCGCCTCGGGGGTGACGTCCCGCCCAAGTCTCTCCTGTCGAGACAAACATCGCCTCATCCCGGCGGGTCAAATCGGCGTACGACGACCGAATTCGTCCCTCAGGAGGCCGATGCGCGGGCGGCGTACTCCCGGGCCACCGCGGCGCCGACCCGGGCGTTGTTGCGGACCAGTGCGATGTTCGCGGTGAGGCTGGCGCCGTCGGTGATCTCGACGATGCGGCCCAGGAGGTACGGCGTGGCGTCCTTGCCGTGGATCCCCAGCGCGTCCATGTCGGCGAGCGCGCGGTCGATGATCGCGCCGATCTCGTCGGCGGGGATCTCGTCCTCGGCCGGGATCGGGTTGGCCACCACGAGGCCGCCGCGGATGTCGAGGTCCCACTTCGCTGCCATCACGGCGGCGATCTGGGCCGGGGTGTCGACGCGCATCGGGGCCGCGTGGCCGCTGCTGCGGGAGAAGAACGACGGGAACTCGTCGGTGCCGTAGCCCAGCACCGGCACGCCCAGCGTCTCCAGCGTCTCCAGGGTGAGCCCGATGTCGAGGATCGACTTCACGCCCGCGCAGACGACCGCGACGTCGGTCGTGCCGAGCTCGGTGAGGTCGGCGCTGACGTCGAAGGTCTGCTGGGCGCCCCGGTGCACACCGCCGAGCCCGCCGGTGACGAAGGTCCGGATGCCGGCGAGGGCCGCGAGGCGCATGGTCGCGGCGACGGTCGTGGCGCCGTGGGTGCCGCGGGCGACGACGAACGGCAGGTCCCGGACGCTCACCTTGGTCACGTCGGGGTGGCTGGCGAGGAGCTCCAGGTCGTCGGGGCCGAGCCCGATCCGCGGCCGTCCGTCGAGGACGGCGACGGTGGCCGGGACCGCGCCGTGCTCGCGGATGATCCCCTCCACCTGGAGGGCCATCGCGACGTTCTGGGGGTAGGGCATGCCGTGGCTGATGATCGTGCTCTCGAGCGCGACCACGGGGGTGCCGTCGGCGAGCGCCTGGGCGACCTCGTCGGTGACGCTGAGCCTGGAATGGGGCCTGGAATGGGTCATGGGGCGGGTCATGGGGTGGTGCTCCTGACGAGTCGTTCGGTCAGGTCGGGCCTGACGGTGTGGGTGCTGGCGATCGTGAGGGCGGCGGCGACATGGCCGTACGCCGCGGCGGCCGCGGGCTCGTCGCCGCGCAGGAGGGCATGGCAGAAGGCGGCGAGCATCGCGTCACCGGCACCCGTGACGTCGCGGACCTCGGTGTCGACGGCGCCGAGGTACGTCGCTCCCCCGGGGCTGCTCAGCAGCGAGCCGTGCTCGCCGAGGCGGACCCAGACGTGGGTGACGCCGCGGGCGTGCAGGGCGGCGGTGGCCGTCCGCAGCTGCTTGTCGGTGCGGGCGGGGAGACCGGTCAGGGCGGTGAGCTCGTCGCGGTTGGGCGTCAGGGCGAACAGCGGGCGCTCGACGCCGACCAGGTGGGCGACCGCCCCGGCCTTGGGCACGCTGACCGGCTCGAGGACGGTGCGGACGCCCGCCTGGGTCGCCAGGTCGAGGGCGAAGGCGAGCGTCCCGGGGGCGAGGTTGCCGTCGAGCACCAGCAGGCCGGCGGCCGTCACCAGGTCGCGGGCTGCGTTGACGCTGTCGGGGCCGAGCTCGTCGGTGGCGGTCATATCGGCCACCGCCACCACCAGCTCGCCGCTCGCGTCGAGGACGGCCGTGTAGGTGCCGGTGGCGCGCGCGGAGCGTCGTACGTGCTCCACGTGCACGCCCGCCGCCGACGTGGCCGCGAGCAGCTGGTCACCCAGGGCGTCGCTGCCGATCGCCGCGACCAGGTGGGTGCGGGTCCCGAGCCGGGCGAGGTTCTCCGCGATGTTGCGCCCCACCCCGCCGGGCGCCATCGAACCGGTGCCCGGGTTGCTGGTCGCGGCCACCGCCGGACGCGTGCTGCGGGCCTTGACGTCCATGTTGGCGCCGCCGATGACGACGACGGCCGGCCGCTCGCTGAGGACGTAGCCGCGGCCGAGGATCACGCCCTTCTTGCCCAGGTTGGACAGGTGCACGTTGACCGCCTGGCGCGTGGTGCCCAACGCCGCCGCGATCGCCTCGGACCCGATGAGCGGGTCTCCTCGCAGCAGCGCGACGACCTCCTGCTCGCGGTCGGTGAGGCTCATGCTTGTCAACCTAAGGGTTCCTTATGTTGATAAGCAAGCGACCCGGGGCCGCGGGTGAGCTCACCAGAGCGGGCAGCCTTGGTTCCGGTGGCCACGCTTGAAGGCGGCGCACTGCTTCTCGGGCGGCCCCATGACGAGGCCCTCGAGCATGCGCACGACCCGTGGCGAGGGCGTCCACGTGCCCCGGCCGAGCCGGTACCGGTGACAGGTCCCGCTCGTGACCACCCGGTCGCCCCACACGGTGTAGCCCCGGACCATGCTGAACGGGCGACCGGTGCAGGCCCTGGAGCTGGCGCCCGCCCTGATGTCGCGGTTTGCCGTCGCCACCTGGGCCGCGGTGAGGTGTCCCTCGCGGTAGCGGGACCCGTCCGGGAGCGTGCAGTAGGTGAGGGTGGCGAAGGCCAGGTCCGAGGTGACGATCGGTGAGACCGGTGCGTCGTTCGGGTTGCAGCCCGCCACCTCGTCGGTCCCCGGCGGCTCCTCGTGGGCGCGCTGCGCGAGCAGGGCCCGCGCGAACCCCCGTTCCAACGCCTGCCCTCCCCCGGCCAGCCGGCCGGGCGCCGTCGTCGTGTCCCGGCAGCCGCCGGCGTCGTACAGCACGGCCCGGGCGTCCCCGTCCGGGTACAGGAACCAGTAGGCGAACCTCGGGCCGGCGATGGAGTGGCAGAGCCGCCCTTCCGTCACCGCGGGCTCGAGACCGTTCACGAGGTCGACGAGGTCACCCACGCCCGTCGTGAGCACGTCGTCAGGCGCGTCGAACCCGGTGGCGAGCAGCTGTCCGGTGTCGGTGCGCAGCAGCGGCCCGTTGCACAGCCGGACCGCCACGGCTCCCTCCGGGAGGACGCCGTCGGCGGGGTAGGGCAGGTCGCGGCCCGGGGCCGGGCAGGAGGCGGCGATGTCCTCGGGGACCGGCGCGACGGCCGAGTGGTCGGGGGCCGCGAGGTTGCCGGACCCGACCCTCACCACCAGCACGATGCCGACCGCAGCGACCAGCACGGCGACGGCGAGGCCACCGGCGAGCAGGCGGGAGCGAGGGACGGCCACCACCCGAGTGTCAGCCCGGGGTGCCGGAAAAGCGCGTGCCCGACCCGACCTGCATCCCTATCGTGACCGCATGACCCGCGTGGAGATCCATCCGTTCGCCGAGGAGCACCTCGAGGGCGCGGGCCGGGTCCTGGCCGAACGGCACCGCCGGCACCGCGAGGCCGAGCCGCTGCTGCCCCCGGCCTTCGAGGACCCGGTCGTCGCCGGCGAGGCAGTCGGCGAGGCCGCCCGCGCGGACGACGCCTCGGGTGCCGTGGCGACCCGCGGCGGCGAGGTCGTGGGCTACCTGCTCGGTGCGCCGAAGGCCTCGCCGAGCTGGGGCGCGAACGCCTGGGTCGAGTCGGCCGGCCATGCCGTCCTCGAGCCCGAGACCGCCCGCGAGCTCTACGCCGTCGCCGCCACCCGCTGGGTCGACCAGGGCCGCACCGCCCACTACGTGCTGCTCCCGTCGTACGACGATGCCCTGGTGCGGGCCTGGTTCCGGCTGGCCTTCGGCCACCAGCACACGCACGCGATCCAGGCACCGCCGACCGAGGTCCCCCCGCCCGCCCCCGGGCTGACCGTCCGGCGACCGGTCCGCGCCGACATCCCGGACCTGGCGCGGCTCGAGGCGGTGCTGCCGCAGCACCAGGCGCTCGCGCCGACCTTCTCGTCCGGTCCGCTCGGCTCCTACGAGGAGTCGCTCGCCGAGTGGGAGGAGGACTTCGAGGACCCGAGCTACACGACCTTCGTCGTCGAGCACGAGGGCCAGATCGTCGGCAGCGCCGTCGGCTGCGCCCTCGAGAAGTCGTCCATGCACGCGGGCCCGGCCCGCCCCGAGAACGCGGCGTTCCTCGGCTTCGCCGCCGTCTCGCCCGAGGCACGTGGCCTCGGTGCCGGGCGCGCGGTCGGCGACGCGGTGTCGGCGTGGGCCACCGCGGCCGGCTACGACTCGGTCGTGACCGACTGGCGCGAGACCAACCTGCTCTCCTCGCGGGCCTGGCGCGGCATCGGCTACCGGGACACCTTCACCCGGGTGCACCGACTGGTCGGCCACTGACCTCGATGAGCCCGACGACCTCCGCGGTCGTGCGGACGTCGCCGAACGTCCGGTAGACGGTGTGCAGCGTGGCGTTGTGCTCGCGGTCGCGGAAGAAGGCGCTCGCCGCCGTCTTCTCGACCAGCAGGTCCGCCGGCCACCCGAGCGGCGGAACAGCTCGGCGATCTCCGGGCCGCAGAACTCGTCCGCGAGGGCGGCCGGACCACCCGCCCCCGGCAGCACCCAGGCCACCGTGGCCCCGGCCGCGCCCAGGGACGCGGCGAGCAGCGAGATGTTCGGGAGGATGCCGCGGCAGTAGTCGTTGGCGGTGACGAGGAACGGCACCATGTCGACGACCACGAGCGCTGTGCGCTCCGGCGCGAGGTGCGTGAAGGCGTGCCGGCGGCCGCGGCGGGACTCCTGGCGGGCGTACTCGCGCTCGTCGACCCGCCAGTCGTGGACCCGGCCGGGTGGGCGCGTCCGTCACGCCCGCGCCTCGCCGGGGGCGATCTTCTCCAGCCGGGTCCGCAGCGACGCCTCGCGGTGCGCGTTGCCGTGCAGGCGCACGTAGCGCTCGCCGAAGCCGGCGAGCAGCGCGTCGTCGAGGCGGCGTACGGCGCCCGGCGGGTAGCGGTAGTCCATCCGGGCGTTGATGGCGGCACCGTCGATCGGGCGCAGCACGTCGGCCAGCTCGTCGAGGGAGGTGATGCCGAGCTCGAGGAGCAACCCGGAGATCCACGAGTAGTGGTCGGTGCGCGACCAGCCGGCGTCGGCGTACTGGCCGGCCAGGAACGCCGCCAGCTCACGAGGGCTGATCCGCGGGTCGTCGTCATCGGGCTCCTGACGCTGCCCGGCCAGTCCCGCCTGGAGCCGGTCGCGGATCGTCGAGAACTCCCGGTCCGCGAGCTCGAGCAGGCCGGCCGCCAGCGTGAACCGGCGGTCGAAGTCGCGGACGTGCTCCTCGGGGATCTCGCCCTTGTAGCGGATGTCGTGCTCGAACTCCGCCCACGCGTGCTGGAGCACGGTGCGGATCTGGACCTGTGCGCGGCGCCCGTGCAGGAGCTCGTACGACGGCTGGCTCTCACGGGCCGCGTCGAGCGAGATCAGCAGGTGCCGGCTCGCGTAGCCGAACCGTCCCTCGCTCGCCGTCTCCTCACCCAGGTCGCGGTCGTCGAGCACGACGACCTGGTCGTCGAGCAGCTCGGCCACCGCCGCGACGTCGCTGTGCACGTAGGTGATCACCCGGACGCCGATCTGGTCGGTGATGTCACGCAGCGGGTCGTCGAAGAACGGCACCCCGTCGACGGTGCGGGCGGCCTTGGCCGCGAAGGACGCCACGCTCTTGGCCCGGCCGGTGACGCTGAGGTAGTTGATGCCGGCGTCGTCGAGGATGGTGGTGACCAGCCCGACGTACTGCTCGGCGGCCTCGAGCAGCTGCCCGTACCGCGCGGCGTACTCCCGCACCGCCAGTCGCACCGGGTCCTCAACGACCGGCGGCGCCCGGCGCTCGCGCTTGGTCGGGCGGTGCCCGTCGGGCAGGGTCGGGGTGACGATGTAGCCCGTCTCGAAGTCGCCGTACGTCGTGGTGGCATCCGGGCGGCGCTCGGCGAAGAGCGCGACGTAGGCGCAGACCACGGCGTCGACCTGGTCCTCCACGACGCGCAGCTGGCTCTTGCGGGTCGCGGCCTCGACCTGGCCGACCAGCGCCTCCCACGGGCCGAGGGGGTCGAGGCCGTCGCGGCCGTGGACCAGCAGCGGCGGCTCGGCGGCGGCGAGGCCCTCGACCAGCCCCATCAGCGCGAGCAGCTCGGCGCGGAGCTGCTCGAAGGTCCGTCCCGGCTTGTTCTTGTACTTCAGGGTGCGGCCCAGCCGGAACAGCGCCACCGTGGCGGGGTGGGGGTAGACCTCGATCGCGCGGCGCGGGCGCCGCGAGCGGGGGTTCATGTCCAGGCCCAGCAGCGAGGACAGGCGGGCGCCGCGCGGGGTGCCGCTGAACTCCGCCTTCCCGGTGTTCGCCGGATGGGCGCCGGCGTCGAAGCGGGCGAAGTCGCTGTTGAGCGCGGCCTCGGCCGGCCGGTTGCCCGTCGCGTTGCGGACGATCAGCGGCGCGTCGATCGCGACCAGGCAGTCGCCCTCGACGTACGGCGCCAGCGCGGCCGCGATCTCCTCGTCGGTGCCGACCGCGCAGACGTGCAGCAGCCGACCGTCCTCCGCGAGCACCGCGAGCCCGGTGGGTTTGCGCTCACCCCACGCGAGGTCGACGCCGACGAAGTGCATGGGTGCAGCCTGCCGTATGACGACGCCTTGCGGGGATCGACGCGGTCTGGACAGGCTCGACCACCGAGGAACACGGGCTCGACCACTGAGTGTCCGCCGTGACGGAGGCCACCTCGCATCGTTGAGGGACCGTGCGCCTGCGACCCGGACTCCTGCTGCCCGCCCTCGTGCTCTCCCTCGTGGCGGGGCTCGTCGGCCTGCCCGCCACGACCTCCGGCGCGCCGGCACCGCGGCCGCTGGTCGTGAGCGTGCTCTCCAACCGTGCGGACCTGGTGTCCGGCGGCGACGCCCTCGTCCAGGTCCGGCTCCCGAAGGGCGTCCGCGCCGGTGACGTGACCGTGCGCGTCGGCGACCGCGACGTGACCCGGCGCTTCGCGGTCCGCTCGGACGGCCGCTACCTCGGGCTCGTGACGGGCCTCGAGCTCGGCAGGAACGTCGTGCGGGCCACGGCCCCGGGCTTCGCCGGCCGCACGGTGATCACCAACCACCCCAACGGCGGCCCCCTCTTCTCCGGTCCGCAGCTGGGCCCCTACCAGTGCCAGGAGACCGCGCGCGACGCCCAGTGCAACGAGGCGCCGACGTACTCCTTCCTCTACAAGTCGACCGACCCGAGCCAGCCCGACCTGCAGCCCTATGACCGGCAGGACCCGCCGGACGACGTCGCCACGACGACGACCGACCAGGGCGTCGAAGTTCCGTTCGTCGTGCGCCGCGAGGACGGCTACCAGGACCGCGACCGCTACTCGATCCTCGCGCTCTTCCGCCCCGGCACGGCCTGGCACGCCTGGGCGCCGCAGAAGCAGTGGAACCACAAGCTGCTGATCACGCACGGCGGCGGCTGCGGCGCGTCGTACGCCCCGGGCGGCCCGCCGCTCCAGGACTACTCCGGCACACTCGAGTCGGTGCCCGGCGTGACCCCGAGCTACGTCACCGCGCTCGGCTCCGGCTTCGCGGTCATCTCGACGGCGCTCGACAACACCGGGCACAACTGCAACGTCGCCATGCAGGCCGAGTCGCTGATGATGGCCAAGGAGCGCCTCGTCGAGCAGTACGGCGACCTCCGCTACGCGATCGGCACCGGCTGCTCGGGTGGGTCGATCGCCCAGCACACCGTGGCGAACGCCTACCCGGGCATCTACCAGGGGCTGATCACCACCTGCTCCTACCCCGACACCCTGACCGCGGGTGCCCAGTTCGCCGACTACCACCTGCTGCGCCTCTACTTCGAGGACCCGAGCCGGTGGGCACCGGGCGTGGTCTGGTCGCCGACCCAGATGGGCCAGGTCGAGGGGCACGCCTCCCACGTCAACGCGGTGACCGCCGACGAGGGGCTCTTCAAGGCCGCGCTGAACCCGGAGAACGACTGCTCCGGCACCAGGGCGCCGGTGGCCGGCGACCCCAGCACCCGCTACGACTCCGAGACCAACCCCGGCGGTGTGCGCTGCTCGGTCCTCGACATCATGGTCAACCTGCTCGGCCCGCGGCCCGAGAGCGTCTGGAGCGCCCAGGAGAAGGCGGCCGGGCACGGCTTCGCCGGGATCCCGTTCGCCAACACCGGCGTGCAGTACGGGCTCGGGGCGCTCCAGCAGGGCCTGATCACACCCGCCCAGTTCGTCGACCTGAACGTCAAGGTCGGCGGGCTCGACCTCGACTCCGACATCACCGACGCGCGCATCGACGGCGACGACGCGGCGATCGACCGGGTCTATCGCACCGGCCTGGTCAACGAGGCCAACCACCTCGACCAGGTCGCGATCATCAACCACGGCGGGCCGGACCCGGGGGCGGCGCACGACTACGCCCACGCCTTCTGGACCGAGGAGCGGCTGATGGCAGACCAGGGCAACACCGACAACCGGGTCATGTGGTTCGGCGTCACCCCACTGATCGGCGACCCGACCTGGGCCAACGAGGCGCTCGGCGACATGGACCGCTGGCTCACCGCCGTCGAGCGGGACCGCGGCTCGGCGCCGCTCGCGGCCAAGGTCGCCACCGACCGGCCCGACGATGTCACCGACCGCTGCGCCAACGTGCCCGGGCTCGAGCTGGTGCCCGGACCCGACGGCCAACCGGCCTGCCAGATGTCCGCGGTGCAGACCGGCGAGACCCGGCTGAGCACACCGCGCCAGGTCGCCGGCGGACCCGTCGCCAACGACAACGTGGCCTGCCGGCTGCGGCCGCTGGACCGGGCCGACTACGCGCCTCTCGGCGTCGTCTTCACCGACGACCAGTGGGCCACGCTCGAGGCGACCTTCCCCGGCGGCGTCTGCGACTGGTCCGTCCCCGGGCGCGGCCAGGGCCCCGCCCAGACCTGGCTGCGCTACGGCACGGCCCACGGCGGGCACGCCTACGGCGGCCGCAACCTGCCGGCCGTCCCCGCCCACTCCGGCGACGGCTGGGCCAGCCCGTCCTTCCGGGAGCTGCTGCGCCAGTAGACGAACCTCGTCGATCGAGCCTGTCGAGATCACAGGTCGAGCTCACAGGTCGAGCTCACAGGTCGAGCCGACGGCGTCGGATGGCCCAAGATTGGGGCCATGCCCCAGGACCTGAGCGCCGTCGCGTGGCCAGTGCGCACCGAGCGGCTGAGCCTGCGCCCCGCCACCACCGACGACCTGCCCGCCCTCTTCGAGTTCCGTCGCATCCCCGAGGTGGCGCAGTGGCTGCCGACCCTGCCGACGGACCGCGACGCGTTCGTGGAGCGGCTCAGCGACCCGGACCGGCTCGCGGTGACGCTGGTCCTCGAGCTGGACGGGCGGGTGATCGGTGACCTCTACCTGTCGCTCGGCAGCCCGTGGGCGCAGGCGGAGGTGGCCGACCTCGCCGAGAACACGCAGGCCGAGATCGGCTGGGTGGTCTCCCCCGACCACTGCGGGCGCGGTCACGCGACCGAGGCCGCCCGCGGGCTGCTGCGGATCTGCTTCGAGGACCTCGGCCTGCGCCGGGTCAGGGCGCTCTGCTTCGCCGACAACACGGCGTCGTGGCGGATCATGGAGAAGATCGGCATGCGCCGCGAGGAGTACGCCGTGCGCGACTCGCTGCACCGCTCGGGCGAGTGGCTCGACGGCATGGCCTACGCGTTGCTCGCCGACGAGTGGCGAGCGGCCCGCGACGCGTAGGTGTACCCGGAAGGTCAGGCGAGCAGGTCGCGGGTGATCTCGTCGACCGTCGAGGCACCGACGAGCGCCATCGTGAGGTCGAGCTCGGCCCAGATGTGCTCCATGACGGCCTGGGCGCCCGCGGCGCCGCCGAGCGCCAGGCCGTAAACCCACGGCCGCCCGATCAGGACGGCCTGCGCGCCGAGCGCCAGCGCCTTGAACGCGTCGGCGCCGCTGCGTACGCCGCTGTCGAAGAGCACCGGGACCCGGCCGTCGACCTCGGCGACGATGCCCGGCAGGGCGTCGAGCGAGCCGATCGCGCCGTCGACCTGGCGGCCGCCGTGGTTGGAGACGATGATCGCGTCGACACCGTGCTCGACCGCGAGCGCCGCGTCGCGCGGGTCCTGGATCCCCTTGAGCAGGATCGGCAGCTTCGTGCGGGCCCGCAGGTAGTCGAGGTCGCTCCAGGTGAGCGACGAGCGGGAGAACACCTCGAGGAACGTCTCGACCGCGGCCCGCGGGACCGGCGAGCGCAGGTTGTCGAGCAGCCCGCCGGGATAGTGCCGCGCCATCGAGAACAGGGCCTTGACCGCGGCCAGCGTCGGGCGCGGGGTCGCCTCACCGGTCGGGCTCGCGGCCCGCTGCTCGGCGAGCGCCCGGAACGTCGGGTCGCTGGTGTACTGCGCGATGCCCTCGGCGCGGGCGAACGGGAGGTAGGCGACGTCGAGGTCGTGGGTGCGCCAGCCGAGCACGTGGGTGTCGAGGGTGACGACGAGGGCCTCGCTCCCGATCGCCTCCGCGCGGGCGAGGAACGAGTCGACGACGCTGTCGTCCTTGCTCCAGTAGAGCTGGTACCAGCGCGGGGATTCGCCCAGGGCGGCCGCGGTCTCCTCCATCGGCAGCGAGCCCTGGGTGGAGATCACCATGGGCAGGCCGAGGTTCCGGGCGGCCGTGGCGACCGCGCGCTCCGCCTCCGGATGCGCCATCTCGAGGACGCCGATCGGCGCGAACAGCAGCGGGGCCGGCAGCCGGCGTCCGAGCAGCTCGACCGAGGTGTCGCGGTGCTCGACGTCGACGAGCATCCGCGGCACGATCCGGTAACGGTCGAACGCCTCCAGGTTGGCCCGGACCGTGCGCTGCTGGCCGGCGCCGCCGTCGAGGTACGACCAGGCCTCGGGGCTCATCCGGCGGTGTGCCGCGGCCTCGAGCGCTGCCGGCTCGACCGGCACCACCGGCCGGCGCCCGAAGACGCCGTTGCGGTAGATCCGGCTCTGCACCTCGCGGCCCATGGAGAGGGCGGCGCTCTGGACCCGGGCGCGCCCGGACTTCGTCGCATCACTCACGAGGACGAGTGTGTCCTACGCGAGCTGGCCGTCGGGCAGGTCCACCAGGCCGTCGGGGTGCTCCGGTGCGGCGAGCGCAGCGGGGAGGCTGTCGTGGATCGCGAAGACCTTGTTGAGGCTGGTGATCCGGAAGAGCTTGAGCAGTCGCTCCTGGGTGCAGACGAGCGCGAACGAGCCCTTGAACGCGTGGGTCTTGCGGCGTGCACCGATCAGGGCGCCGAGCCCGGTCGAGTCGAGGAACGTGGTCTCCTCGAGGTCGATGATGATGTTGACGTGGCCCTGGACCACGAGCTCGTTGATCGTCTCCTTGAGACGGGTCTGGGTGACGAGGT
>JAOPYB010000146.1 GCA_025964835.1 Nocardioides sp.
GCTTGCCCTCGCTCTCGGTGGGGAGGTTGGTCTCGCCGCTGTTGTCGCACGCCGTGCTGTTGTAGGACTGGTCGGTCGTCGCGTCGTCGTAGTCGGTGATGATCGTCGTGTCGCGCCCGCAGTCGCGGCAGTAGGGCTTGTAGGGGAACCGCGCCCACTCGTTGTGGCCGGCTCCCGCGCCAGCCTCCGGCTCCTCGTCGTTGGCGACGGAGTCCTCGAGGGCGGCGGCCTCCTCCTCGCTCTCGACGACGGGGGCGGCCTTGGTGCGGTACTGCGCCATCACCTCCTCGATCTCCGCGCGGTGCGCGACGGCGGTGAGGATCTGGTCGCGGTAGGCACCGGAGCGGTACCGCTCGGTCTGGGAGACCTCCTCCCTCTCCACGCCCATCTCGGCGAGGGCGGCCTGGAGGGGCGCCTTGAAGTGCTCGGCCCACGACTCGTGGCAGCTCCACGGGTCGGGGACCGCGGAGAGCGGCCGGCCGATGTGCTCGGCCCACGCCTCGTCGACGCCGGCGGGCACCTTGCGGAACCGGTCGTAGTCGTCCCAGCTGTGCAGGTGGCGTACGGCGATCCCGCGGCGCCGGATCTCCTCCGCGACGAAGTGGACGGTGAGGAACTCGCGCAGGTTGCCGAGGTGCACCGGGCCGGACGGGCTGGCCCCTGAGGCGCAGGTGATGAGCGTGGCGTCGGGACCTGCGTGCCGGATCGCGTCGTCGGCCGCCCGGGTGACCCAGTCGTGGGGCTCGCCCGGGTTCTGGGAGGACTGGCCGCCTCGTGCCATGGGTTCGTTGCTCCTGCGGGTGCCGGGGATGGGTCCGGGCGGCCACGCTACCGGAGCGACCCGGGTGCCCTCGACGCAGTTCCGGTCGGCGGGCGGAGCAGCAGGAAGGGCACCGGAGTCGTCCCCTGCGGCGATTCCGGCGCCCCTTCCCTCGTCACGTTTCCGCGACCGCATCCCCCGATGTGGGTCGCAGCAGCGCTGTCTCCCGAGCGGGACGGCGCGCCGTGTGACGCGCCGAAATCATGGCACTGACCGGTACCTGCCAGGTGGCTAGGACGAGCCGCTGTCACCAACCTGCCACTAACCTGAACGGATGGCACGTCGCGCAGTCTCGTCCGTCCTGTCCGCCCTCGGGTTCACCGCGGCCCAGGACCGCCTCTACCGCCAGGCCCTCGCGCTCGCGGGCGCCGACATGGTCACCGTGGCGGCGGCCTGCCAGCGCAGTCCGGACGACCTGGTCCGCGACCTCGGCGACCTGGTCACGCACGGCATCGTCCGCATCGAGGGCGAGCGCGTGCTCGTCCTCTCACCCACGGAGGCGGTGACGCGGATGCTCGAGGTGCAGGTCGAGGACGCGGGCCGCTCCCGCGAGCGGCTCGACGGTCTCGTCGCGGCGATCCCGTTCCTCACCGCGGCCGCGGCCGGTCCGGCTCCGGGCGAGGTCGACGACGTGCACCCGCTGGACGGCGAGATGAGCGCGGGCGGCGACCCGCTCGGCCTGCTGAGCGCCCTGATCGCGCAGAGCAAGGGCGACCTGCTCTGGTGGCGCCCCGACCAGTGGCGGATCCCGCGGGAGTCCGCGATGGCCCAGGTGGTGGGCGCGGCCGTGGCGTCCGGACGCCGCTCGCGGGCGATCTACCCCGCCCGCGCCCTGCGGGAGGCGCCCGCCGCCCTGGTCGCGCGCGCCGAGGCCGGCGAGCAGATCAGGATCGTCCCGGAGCTGCCGTCACGGCTCTTCATCATCGGTGACACCCACGTCGTGCTGCCCGAGCCGCTCGGCTTCGCCGACGAGCCGCGCCTGCTCATCCGCCAGCGCGGGCTGGTCGAGGCCCTGACCCTGCTCTTCGAGCTGATGTGGGACCGGGCGACCCCGGTGCCGGAGCTGGACCGCGGCGAGGCCCGCCCGGACCTGCGGCGGATGCTGCTCATGCAGCTCGCGGACGGCGCCAAGGACGAGCAGATCGCCCGGACTCTCGGGATCAGCCTGCGCACCGTCCGCCGGCGGATCGCCGACCTGCTCAGCGAGCTGGGCGTCGACTCGCGGTTCCAGGCGGGGGTGGAGGCGGTGCGGCGGGGGTGGCTGTAGCGGAGCCGCGTCAGCGGATCCGCTGATGGTGGTCGACGTGTCGAGGCCCGGTGCGGCGAGCGCAGAGCTCAGCCACGTTCGGGGCCCCGAGGCAACAGCATGCTGTAGGCCCCGGGCTCGACGTGCCAGGTGCGCTGTCGCTCGGGCCCGGAGATCTCACCGTCGGCGCTGATCCAGAACGGCCCGCCCGACACCGAGACGGTCGTGCCGCGGAGGTACGTCGCCTCGTCGGCCAGGTGGTGCCGCGCGACGCCGAGGCGGACGGCGTACTGCACCCGCTCCCAGGGGCTGATGGCCCGTGAGACCATCACGTCGATCCGGCCGTCCTCGGGCGACGCCTCCGGGGTGAGCTCGGCGCCGCCGCCGACTGACGAGCCGTTGCCGACCGCGACCATCAGGACCGGCCGGTCGAGGTCGTTGACGACCGCCCCGTCGACCTCGACGCGGAGCCGGATGATGGGCGGCTTCCACGCGGTGAGCGCGGCCCCGATGGGGTAGCCGAGCTTGCCCAGGTTGACCTTGCCGACCCCGACCGAGCCGAGCCGGTCCTTCCAGCGGGCGCCACGGCGGCTGGCGTTGGCGCCGGCGCCGACGTGCACGCTGTTGACGACGATGTCGCCGAGCTCGTCCACGACGACGTCCATCGGGCGGACCTCCCCGTGCAGGACCACGCGGGCGGCCTCCTCGATGTCGAGGGGGATGCCGGTGCCGCGGGCGAAGTCGTTGCCGGTGCCGAGCGGGAGCAGCCCGAGGACCGCCCTCTTGAGGTCGTTGCGGCGGTGCAGCGCCGCGATCACGGCGTGCAGGCTGCCGTCGCCGCCCGCCACGACGATCCGGCGGGAGCCCGCCCGGTGCAGCACCCCGTCGAGCTCGCCGGGGTTCGACGTCGCCTGCACCTCGACCGACGCGTGCTCACGGAGCACCGCCAGTGCCTGGCCCAGGGTCTCCTCGTCGGCAGTGCCGGCGTCGCTGTTGGTGATGACGAGAAGCGGGTCCATTGGGCGGACACTATCCGAGGCCCCCGGCGCCGCAGTTCGCCTTTGGTAACCTCTTGCCGCAAGAGCCCCGGTGCGCTGTTGCCGGGGTCTTCTGCATTTCTGCACCGCGCAGCACCGACGCAAGGCTCCGTACACCGCACTTCCCGCACGACCGACTGAGGGGTGAGCGATGCCCGCCATCATCATCCTCGGCGCCCAATGGGGCGACGAGGGCAAGGGCAAGGCGACCGACCTGCTGGCGCAGCAGCAGGGTGACGACTCCATCGACTTCGTCGTCCGCACCAGTGGCGGCCACAACGCCGGCCACACGATCGTCGTCAACGGCGAGAAGTTCGCCACCCACCTGCTGCCGAGCGGCATCCTGACCCCGGGCGCCACCTCCGTGATCGCCAACGGCGTCGTCGTCTCCCCGGAGGCCCTCTTCCGCGAGCTCGACGAGCTCCGGGCCCGCGGTGTCGAGATCGCCGCCGACCAGCTCGTCGTCAGCGCCAACGCCCACGTGATCGCGTCGTACCACTCGACGATCGACAAGGTGACCGAGCGGTTCCTCGGCAAGAACCAGATCGGCACGACCGGCCGCGGCATCGGACCGGCGTACGCCGACAAGATCAACCGGGTGGGCGTCCGGATCGCCGACCTCTTCGACGAGGGCATCCTGCGCGAGAAGATCGAGGCCGCGCTCGACGTCCGCAACCACCTCCTCGCCAAGGTCTACAACCGCCGCGCGATCGAGGTCGAGTCGGTCGTCGAGGAGCTCCTGGCCTACGCCGAGCGCCTGCGGCCGATGGTCTGCGACACCTCGCTGCTGCTCAACACCGCGCTCGACGAGGGCAGGACGGTGCTCTTCGAGGGTGCCCAGGCCACGATGCTCGACGTCGACCACGGCACCTACCCGTTCGTCACCAGCAGCAACCCGGTCGCGGGCGGCGTCTGCGTCGGCGCCGGCATCGGCCCCACGCGCATCGACCGGGTCATCGGCGTGATCAAGGCCTACACGACCCGGGTCGGCTCCGGCCCGTTCCCGACGGAGCTGTTCGACGCCGACGGCGAGAACCTCCAGCGCATCGGCGGTGAGATCGGCGTCTCGACCGGCCGCACCCGCCGCTGCGGCTGGTACGACGCCGTGGTCGCGCGCTACGCCACCCGCGTCAACGGGCTGACCGACTACTTCCTGACCAAGCTCGACGTGCTCGACAGCTGGGACCGGATCCCGGTCTGCGTCGCCTACGAGATCGACGGCGTCCGGCACGACGAGATGCCGATGACCCAGACCGAGTTCCACCACGCGAAGCCGGTCTACGAGCTCTTCGACGGCTGGCGCAGCGACATCTCGGGCTGCCGCTCCTTCGAGGACCTGCCCAAGAACGCCCAGATCTACGTACAGGCGCTCGAGGAGCTGTCGGGCACCCGGATCTGGGGCGTCGGCGTGGGGCCGGGCCGCGAGCAGACGATCGTCGTCCACGACGACTGACGCCGCGGCGGGGGATGCCCCGAACCGGGGACCGCAGTGCCCCCACGGGACTAGCGTGCCCACATGCTGGATCCCGAGCAGGCCATCGAGCGCATCCGCGCGGCGTTCCGGCCGCCGGAGGGCTACCGCACCCTGCACGCCAAGGGGGCGTTCTACTCCGGGACCTTCACGGCGACGCCCGAGGCGACGGCGCTCTCGCGCGCGGGCCACCTGAGCGGGGACGCCATCCCGGTCACGGTCCGCTGGTCCAACGCCGGCGGCAACCCGCGGGTCGCCGACCCCAAGCCCGACATCCGGGGGATGGCGGTGTCCTGGAAGCTCCCCGACGGCACCGCGACCGACCTCCTCGGCCAGACCTCGCCGCGGTTCCCCACCAAGGACCCGGAGGAGTTCGTGGCGCTCACCGAGGCGTCGGTCAACCCGCTCCGGCTCCCCCTGTTCCTGCTGCGGCACCCGCACCTGGTCGCGCCGGTCCTCTCCGGCCTCACCAGTGGTGCCCTGACCTCGCCGGTCAGCTTCGCGGAGGCGAGCTTCTACCCCATCCACGCCTACGGCTGGGTCGACGCAGCGGGCACGACGACCTGGGTGCGCTACTCCTTCGTCCCGGTCGCGACCCGGGAGGACCGTCTCGACGAGACCTTCTCCGGCGCGGACCGGCTGCGCGAGGAGATCGTCGCCCGCTTGGCGCGCGGCCCGGTGGAGCACGACGTACGCGTCCAGGTCGCCGGACCCGGCCACGACCCGCACGACCCCACCGCGGTCTGGAAGGGCGCCCGCGAGCTCCTCGCGGGCCGGATCGCCGTGACCGAGCCGGTGCCCGACCCCGAGACCGAGGGTGCCGTGGTGGTCTTCGACCCGACCCGGGTCGTGGACGGCCTGGAGCTGTCCGACGACCCGATCCTGCGCTACCGGCCCGCGGCCTACTCCGAGTCGGTGTCCCGCCGCATGCAGCCGCGCGACCGGTGAGCCCCGCCCGGCACTAGCCTGACGCCCGTGAGCACCCCACGGTTGAGCAACCTCACGGTCCTGGTGATCGGCACCGGTGGCCGCGAGCACGCCCTGGCCCGCGCGCTGGCCCGGGACCCCGCGGTGGCGGAGGTGCACGCGGCGCCCGGCAACCCCGGCATCGCCAACGTCGCCACCGTGCACCCCGTGGACCAGATGTCCGGCGCCGAGGTCGCCGACCTCGCCGTGCGCGTCGGTGCCGACCTGGTCGTGGTCGGCCCCGAGGCCCCGCTGGTCGCCGGCGTCGCCGACGCGGTCACCGCCCGCGGGATCCCCTGCTTCGGCCCGAGCGGTGCCGCCGCCCGGCTCGAGGGCTCGAAGGCGTTCGCCAAGGAGGTCATGGAGGCCGCCGGCGTGCCCACCGCCCGGGCCTTCGTGTGCACCACGCCCGAGGAGGCCGCCGCCGCCCTCGACGAGCTCGGCGCGCCGTACGTCGTGAAGGACGACGGCCTCGCGGCGGGCAAGGGCGTCGTCGTGACCGAGGACCGCCGGGTCGCCGTCGACCACGCCGCCACGTGCGAGCGGGTCGTGATCGAGGAGTACCTCGACGGCCCCGAGGTCTCGCTGTTCGCGCTGTGCGGCTGGAACGAGGCCGCCGGGGCCACCGTGTACCCGCTCCAGCCGGCCCAGGACTTCAAGCGGATCTTCGACGGCGAACGCGGTCCCAACACCGGCGGCATGGGTGCCTACACGCCCCTCGACTGGGCGCCCCCCGGTCTCGTCGACGAGGTCCTCGAGACCGTCCTGCGGCCCACCGTCGAGGAGATGGCGCGCCGCGGCACGCCGTTCACCGGGCTGTTGTACGCCGGCCTCGCCCTCACCTCACGCGGCACCCGAGTCGTCGAGTTCAACGCCCGCTTCGGAGACCCCGAGACCCAGGCCCTGCTGGCCCTGCTGGACTGCTCGCTCGCCGAGCTGCTGCACGGCGCCGCGACCGGCACCCTGGCCGACGTGTCCCCGCCCACCTGGAAGCCGGGGGCCGCCGTCGCGGTCGTGCTGGCGAGCAAGGGCTACCCGGAGTCGTCGTCGTCGGGAGACGTGATCGACGGGATCGACCGCGCCGAGGAGCTCGAGGGCGTGCACGTGATCCAGGCCGGCACCGCCCGGTCCGGGGACGACCTGGTGACGGCCGGCGGCCGGGTGCTGGGCGTCGTGGGCACCGGGGCCGACCTCGCCGCTGCCCGCGAGGCGGCGTACGCCGGCGTGGCCGCCGTAGGATTCGAGGGCGCCCAGTCCCGCCGCGACATCGCCGCCTCGGCGGTTCGTGGGGTCTCGACGAGCTCGACCACCGAGGAACGAAGCTCGACCACCGAGGAATCCTGATGACCGTCCCCAACGTCCTCGCCACCCGCTACGCCGCCGCCGACCTCGCGCGGATCTGGTCGCCGGAGCACAAGATCGTCCTCGAGCGGCAGCTCTGGATCGCGGTCCTGCGTGCCCAGCGCGACCTCGGGATCGACGTGCCCGACGGTGTCGTCGAGGCGTACGAGGACGTCGTCGCCCAGGGCGAGCAGGGCGTCGACCTCGAGTCGATCGCCGCCCGGGAGCGGATCACCCGGCACGACGTGAAGGCGCGGATCGAGGAGTTCTCCGCCCTCGCCGGCCACGAGCACATCCACAAGGGCATGACTTCCCGCGACCTGACCGAGAACGTCGAGCAGCTGCAGGTCAAGCAGTCCCTGACCCTGCTCCGGGACCGCGCCGTCGCGACGCTGGCGAGGCTGGCGCGGCTCGCCACCGAGCACGAGACGACCGTGATGGCCGGCCGTTCGCACAACGTCGCCGCCCAGGCCACCACCCTCGGCAAGCGCTTCGCCACGGTCGCCGACGAGATGCTGATCAGCCTGGACCGGGTCGAGGACCTGCTGGGCCGCTACCCCCTGCGCGGCATCAAGGGCCCGATGGGCACCTCCCAGGACATGCTCGACCTGCTCGACGGTGACGCGTCCCGGCTCGACGAGCTCGAGCAGCGGGTGGCCGCCCACCTGGGGTTCGAGCGGGTGCTGACCTCGGTCGGCCAGGTCTACCCGCGCTCGCTCGACTTCGACGTGCTCTCCGCGCTGGTGCAGCTGACCGCCGGTCCGTCGAACCTCGCGACCACGATCCGGCTGATGGCCGGCAACGAGCTCGTGACCGAGGGCTTCAAGGAGGGCCAGGTCGGCTCGTCCGCGATGCCGCACAAGATGAACACCCGGTCCGCCGAGCGGGTCAACGGCCTGGCCGTCGTCACCCGGGGCTACCTGTCGATGATCGGCGAGCTCGCCGGGGACCAGTGGAACGAGGGCGACGTCTCCTGCTCCGTCGTACGCCGGGTTGCGCTGCCCGATGCGTTCTTCGCCGTCGACGGCCTCTTCCAGACCTTCCTCACGGTGCTCGACGAGTTCGGGGCCTTCCCCGCGGTGATCCAGCGCGAGCTCGACCGCTACCTGCCGTTCCTCGCCACCACCAAGGTCCTGATGGCCGCGGTCCGCAACGGCGTCGGTCGCGAGGCCGCCCATGAGGCGATCAAGGAGGCTGCCGTCGGGGTCGCCCTCGACATGCGACGCGGCCAGGCCGAGAACGACGTCTTCGCCCGGCTGGCCGCCGACGAGCGCCTCGGGCTCACCGCCGACCAGCTCGAGTCCCTGGTCGCCGAGCCGATCACGTTCACCGGCGCGGCCGTCGCCCAGGTCGAGGCCGTCGTGCGCCGGGTGGCCGAGGTGGTCGCCCGCCACCCCGAGGCCGCGGCGTACGCTCCGGGCGCCATCCTCTGACCATGCCCGTCGCGGTCGATGTCTCCGTGTCGGGCCGCGTCCAGGGCGTCGCGTTCCGGGCGTACGCCGAGCAGGAGGCCCGCCGTCTCGGCGTGACCGGCTGGGTCCGCAACGAGCCGGACGGCTCGGTGGCCGGCCACTTCGAGGGCGAGCGCGAGGCGGTCGACGCCCTCGTCGCATGGTGCCGCGAGGGCCCCAGCACCGCCCGGGTCTCCCAGGTGTCGGTGCGCGAGGGCGCGACCACCGGGGCCACCCGCTTCGCGGTCCGCTACTGACCGAAGGGTCTGCATAGTCGAGTGGACCACTCGACTAGAGTGGCGGCATGCCAGTCCAGACAGTGGCCCCGGTCCCGTCGTACGACGGATCCGAGGTGGTGGTGCCCGCGCCCGGCCCCGGACCCGGCAACTGGGCCGGTGCGGCGAGTGCGGTGCTGGTCGACGGGACCTTCTGGCTGACCTACCGCGTGCGCCGCCCGCTCGCGGAGGGGCGCGGTGTGACCGTGGTCGTGGCCGGCTCACCCGACGGTGTCACGTTCACGCAGGTCGCCGAGGTGCACCGGGAGGCCTTCGGGTGCGAGTCGTTCGAGCGGCCCGTGCTCGTCCCCGTGCCCGGTCTCGGCTGGCGCCTCTACCTGTCGTGCGCGACCACCGGGTCCAAGCACTGGTGGGTCGACAGCCTGACCGCGGCGACGCCGGCGGGGCTGCCGTCCGGGGAACGCCGCCAGGTGCTCGCCGGCGACGTCAGCACCGCCGTCAAGGACCCCGTCATCACCCGCGGCCCGGCCGGGTGGGAGATGTGGCTGTGCTGCCACCCGCTCACCGAGCCCGGCCACGAGGACCGGATGACGACCCGGCGGCTGACCAGCGACGACGGCCTCGGGTGGACCGACCGCGGCGAGGTGCTGGCCGGGCGACCGGGGGAGTGGGACGCCCGCGGGGCGCGGGTGACCGCCGTCGTGGCGACCGACCCGCTGGCCGTGCTCTACGACGGACGGGCGGACGCCGCGTCCAACTGGCACGAGACCACCGGGCTGGCCCGGTGGGACGGCACCCGGCTGGCCCCGGTGACCGACGTCGCGCCGATCAGGTCCCCCCACTCGGACGGCGCGCTGCGCTACGCCGCGGCGGTGCCGCTGCCCGACGGTCGCACCCGTTTCTACCTCGAGGCGGCCCGTCCCGACGGGGCGCACGACCTGGTCACCTGCGTCCGCTGACCGTCGGTCGGCCCGCGGCACGGTCAGGCCGAGCTGCGCTCACGGAACGAGCCGCGGCTCCGGGTCGACAGCCAGTCGTCGAACGTCTCACCGGTGACGTCGCCGAGCCGTGCGATGTCCTCGGTGAACGCGGGCAACAGCCGCTCGCGCTGCTCGGCGCTCAGGTGCGGGCGGTGCGCCTCGCCACTGCCACCGAGGCGGGCGATGAGCGGGCTGCTCGCCCTCCGCCACACCTGTGGGGGCGCCCAGGCGCCGGCCCGCGCCCCGG
This sequence comes from Nocardioides sp., assembly GCA_025964835.1. GTDB lineage: Bacteria > Actinomycetota > Actinomycetes > Propionibacteriales > Nocardioidaceae > Nocardioides. The sequence goes on from JAOPYB010000146.1 coordinate 9,796, forward strand.
CGCGCACGAGGGGGCCGAGCAGGCGCGGTCGCCAGCCGGGCGCGACGAAGTTGCGCGAGTTGTCGGCCGGGACGCGGTCGACCTGACCCTCGCGGAGCCCGAGGAATCGGCAGGCCCGGTCCACCGTCGGGCCGGGCTCGTCCACGATGTCTCGGTAGCGCACCACGAGAACCCTGGCCGGGTCGACGTGGCGCACGAGGTGCTCGAGCTGGGCGCCGTACCGGCCGAGGTCGCGATAGCGCCAGAACGGCGCCCAGCCCGCCGCGACCCGCTGGTCCTGGAGCCCGAACGCCGCCTCGAAGTCGCCCACCGGCTCGAGGCCGTCGGACCACAGGTGCATCCAGTTGCTGTAGGCGCGGTCGATCGGGTCGCGCACGACGGCGATCAGCCGGACGTCGGGCAGGGACTCCGCGATCCGCCTGTGGGCGGCGAGGCTCCACAGGTAGAACGGGGTGCTCTCACCGCGGGACTGGTCGTCGCGGGCCGGTGTGAACAGCGCCTCGTAGTCGGTACGGCGCCAGACCCACTCCTGCTGTGAGTGCGCGTCGCCAGGGCCGACCCAGGCGGGCGGCGGGGCGTCGTCGCAGAGCCAGTACTTCGGCTCCTTGGGCTGGGTCACGAACACATCGGGGTGCTGCGCGAGGGCGGAGTGGAGCGCGGTCGTCCCGGCCTTGGGCGCGCCGATGATCAGGAAGTCTGGCCGCGGTGGACGCGCCATCGGGAGCTCCGATCTGAACCGGTGTAAGTCAGTCTAGATACAGAGACAACATCGCGGGGGGAGAAGTCCCGGGAATCTCAGGCCCGGGCGTCCCCGCCCCAGTTGGCCAGCTTCGTCGCGACCGTGTGCAGGTCCTCGCGCCAGACGCCCTCGGGGCCCGGCGGCAGGATCTCGCTCCACTCGACCGCGTACGAGCCGAGGATCGTGGCCAGCCGCTCCGTGCGGGCGAAGAACCAGAGGTGGAAGTGTGCGGAGCCGTCGCCCCAGCGGTTCGAGTGCACGCGGCCGATGTTCGGGAGATTCTCGATGATCCGGGTGAGACGCACCGTGATCCGGCCGAGCTCACTGGCCAGGTCGTCGCCGAGGTCGGGCATGTCCAGGTGCTCGCGGGTGTGCAGCATCAGCTGCAGCGGCGCGCCCGACGGCTCGCCGAAGTGGGTGAGGACCCAGTGCTCGTCCTCCCAGACGACTCGCTCGGGAGGGAACCCGGACGCGCACTGACCACACGGTTTGCCACCCTCCTCCCCCGCACGCGCAGGCTCGTCGGCCGGGGCGGGCAGCACCTTGGGCACGACCGCGCCGTCGACGGCCTGCCACGGGAAGACGTCCCACTCCCCGAGGTCGGGCATCGGCAGGTGCCCGTCCTCCCCGACAGCGGCGACGACCCGGGCGTAGACCTCTTCGGCAGACTCAGGCATGCGCCCACTGTGCCATCTGGTCCCGGCGAACGGTGCGCCGCCGTGACGTCCGTCTCCTGGCGGCCCGCAGGATTTGTCGGGGTCCGCGGACTCCCGGACCATCGGGGCATGAGCGCTCCCGTCACCGTCTCCATCACGCGCCATCTCGACCCCGGGCGCGAGCACGAGATGGTCAGCTGGATCCAGGCCGGCATCGCCCTGGCCGAGCGGTTCCCGGGGTTCCTCGGTGCCGGCTGGGTGCGCCCCGGGGCCGACTCCGAGACCTGGCACATGCTCTACCGCTTCCACGACACCGAGTCGCTGTCGTCCTGGGAGTCCTCGCACGAGCGCCAGTGGTGGCGCGACTCCGCCGGCGGCCTCGGCGTGGTCGAGTCGCGGATGGAGCGCCGTACCGGCATCGAGGGCTGGTTCGACGACCCCACCACCCGCGACCTCCGGGACCTGCGCCTCGCCCCGGCTGCCCCGCCGCGCTACAAGCAGGCCGTCGTCATCTGGCTGGCGTTCTTCCCGCTCAGCCTGCTGGTGGCGTGGCTCTTCGGCCAGGTGGCGCCGGGCCTCCCGCTGGTCGAGCGCGCCCTCGCCTCGACGCTGCTGATGACGCCGGTGATGACGTACGTCGTGCTGCCCCGGATGACCCGCGCGCTGGGCTGGTGGCTGCAGGGCCGACCCGCCCCCTGGCGGCGCGCCTCCACCGCCTGAGCGGAACATTCCGGCCGCCCGGATGTTTGCGACCCGGTCGATCGGGCAGGGGACCCGTATGGAATCCATCTCGGGAACCACCCTGACCCCTGTCCACCCCACCCCGGAGACCGCCTCGAGGCGCCCCCGCCCGCGGCTGCGCACCGCGGCGGCCGGCTTCGGCCTGGCCGTCGTCGGGAGCCTCGGCATCGCCGGAGCCGCCTCCGCGGTCAGCCAGGCGAGCGCCGCGTCGCAGTTCAGCGCGGCCGGCATCACCTGGAGCTCGTCGGGCGGCTGCACGAACCCGAACAACTCGACGTGCACCTCCTTCGAGGGGATCCGCCAGGCGACCATCGACGGCGCCAAGACCCTCAAGAGCGCGAGCGGCTGTGGCCTCAACATCACCGGCGGCACCGAGACCGGCCACGCCACCGGCACCTACAGCCACGGCACCGGCTACAAGCTCGACTTCTCGCGCACCACCTGCCTGACGAACTGGGTGCACAACACCTACACCTACATCGGTCTCCGCAGCGACGGGGCCGCGCAGTACCAGTCGGCCTCGGGCAACATCTACGCCGACGAGGGCAGCCACTGGGACGTCCTCTACTACACCTGCGGCTGCTGATCCTCTGCCGCTGACCCGCCCGAAACTGATCGCTGACCCGCCCGAAAGTTTCGGGCGGGTCAGCGTCCGGCGCGGCCCTTCCGGGGGTCAGCCCGCGGTGGCGAAGCCGCGGGACCGAGTCACCGGGTTGCCGGCCAGGTCGGTCACCGCCAGCTTCCCGTCGGGTGCCGGCACGAACCGGTACGACGACTCGGCTGCCATCGGCTGGTCCGGCGTGAAACGGGCGACCCGGACCCGCCCGGTCCGGCAGCCGGTGACCCGCTGGCTCCCGTCCAGGCACGACCACGTGCCGGCCACGCGCACCGGGGTGGGCCCAGCTGCGTCGCTCTCGACGTCGACCGAGTGGGGTGCGATGCCCTGCACGGGCTCCGGGAACCGGACCAGGACGGGGCCGGCCGCCGGCACCGCCCGCCGGTGCACGATGTGTGCACGCGGCGCGGACGTGTCGGAGGCGCGCACCCGGACCACACCGTGCCTGTTGTCGGCGCCGAGGCCGGCGAGGTCGGAGGCTGACACGGCGACGTGTTGCGGACCGGCGAGCGTGAAACAGCGCGGCACCCGGACGGTCCCCGTCCAGACGCCGTCATGGCTGGTGCCGGACGCGCGACGCAGCCGCACCCCACTGCTAGAACTCACGAGGCGGAGGCGGGCCCGCACGACGCGCACGCCGGAGGTTGCGTCGCGCACCCTGGCCGTGACGGTCACGTTGCGGCCGTGCTGGCGGACGTCGACCTTCGACGGTGAGTGCCGGATGTGGCTCACCCGGGGCGGCTTGCGGTCGGTGCCGCTCGTGACCTCGAAGGTGCCGTCGAGATCGTCGGACGTCTCCTCCCGGAGCCGGTACACATGGAAGTTGCCGGTCTGGTCCGTCGTCTGGACGGCGATCGACCAGCTGTGCGTGCCCACCCAGCGGGGGATGCGCAGCTCACCCCCGAAGGTGCCATCGTCGGCGCGGGTGAGCTCCACGTCGACCGGGGGGACAAGGCTGGCGTTCCTCCCCAACGCGTGTGCCTCGACGTGGATGCCGGCGAGCCCGGACTCGTCGTCGGTGGCACGGGCGCTCACCCCGATGCTCCTGACGCCGCTCGTCGTGTCGACGGCGAGCCTGTCGAGGCTCAGCTCGTCGAGGCGCGGAGGCGTCGTGTCCGGCGGGACGGACGAGGTCACCACGAGCTCCTGGTCGGCGCCGGCGACCTGGTCGAGGTCGCTGGACTCATAGGTCCGGGCGTTGTCGGCCCCGTCGGCCAACGAGAGCGAGGCGACGGAGTAGCTGCCGGCCGCGGAGCCCTCCGGGATCACCATCTCGCCCTCCCAGGTCCCGCCGTCCGTCCGGCGGAGTGTGAAGTGGGCCGTGTCCGACGGCGCGTCGAACCAGCCGTACACGTAGGACACGCCGGTGGCGGGCCCGGGCCCGCCCGCGTCCCGGACGTCTGCGGTCACCGTCACCCGGGCCTCGTCGTCCGAGACGTCGACCGTGGCCGGAGAGAAGCTCACCGCGGCCAGCGAGGGTTTGGCGTTGTCCGTGGACCAGCACGAGTTCACAGGTGCGGCGTACGCCGACCCGGCGCCCACCGAGGCGGCGGCGCCGCCACCGGCGACGACCGCCAGGGCCAGCGCGAGACGGGCAGACTCTCGGGAGATGTCCATGACCGGTCTGATGCTCGCACTCACGGATTGGTTCGCGCGACGCCCTAGTGTTGGGGCCGTGGCCGACCTGAACATCCCCGATGCCCCCGCGATCGACGGTGCCCGGCACCTCCACTCCGGCAAGGTGCGTGACCTCTACGAGCTGACGTCCGGCGAGCACGCCGGCGACCTGCTGATGGTGGCGAGCGACCGGATCTCGGCGTTCGACTTCGTCCTCGACACCACGATCCCCGACAAGGGCGAGATCCTGACCCGGATGTCGCTGTGGTGGTTCGGCCGGCTCTCGCAGCTGGTGCCGAACCACATCCTCTCGACCGACGTGCCCGCGGGGGTCCGGGGCCGGGCGGTCGTCTGCGCGCAGCTGACGATGTTCCCCGTCGAGTGCGTGGCGCGCGGCTACCTCGCCGGCACGGGCCTGGTGGACTACACCGCCACCGGCCAGGTGTGCGGCATCCCGCTGCCCGAGGGCCTCGTCGACGGCAGCCGGCTCCACGAGCCGATCTTCACGCCCGCGAGCAAGGCTGCGATGGGCGACCACGACGAGAACGTGTCGTACGACGCCGTGGTCCGCGCGGTCGGCGACGAGTCCGCGGCCGAGCTGCGCCGCCTCACCCTGCTCGTCGACACCCGGGCCGAGGAGGTCGCGCGCGAGCGCGGCATCCTGCTGGCCGACACCACGTTCGAGTTCGGCTCCCGCGCCGACGGCACGACGGTGCTCGCCGACGAGGTGCTGACCCCGGACTCGTCCCGCTTCTGGCCGGCCGCCGAGTGGCAGCCCGGGCGCAGCCAGCCGTCGTACGACAAGCAGATCGTCCGCGACTGGCTGCTCTCGCCGGAATCCGGCTGGGACCGGGCATCCGGCGCGGCACCCCCGCCGCTGCCCGACGCCGTCGTCGAGCGCACCCGCTCACGCTACGTCGAGGCCTACGAGCTGCTCACCGGCGAGCGGTTCTGAGGGCCACCGCCCACGGGGGCGTCCACTTCGACGCGCCCGTCGACGTGGCCTTCGCCTACCTCGTCGACCCGCACCACCGCGCCGAGTGGCAGAGCTCGCTGCGCCGGGTGGAGGACGTGCGGCCGGCCCTGCCGGCGGTCGGCCAGACCTGGGTCGACGTGACCGTCCCGGGTCTCCGGCCGCGGATGGAGACGACCGTGCTGGAGCGGCCGCACACCTGGACCGAGGTGGGCCGCTGGCACGGCATCGACGCGACCCTCACGCTCGACCTCACCCCCGAGGGTGCCGGGTGCCTCGTCGCGCCGACGTTCCGGGTGACCGGCAGCGGCGTGGCCCGCCCGGTCGCGTTCGTCGTCGGCCGCGTCGCCGGTCTGGCGGTCTGGCCGGACCTGCGGCGAGCGGCACGGATCCTGGCCACCCGGTGACGACGGTCACTACCGCTGGGTAGGTTGGCCCCGACCGACCCGACGTCATGGAGGCCGCCCGTGTACAACCTTTCGACGCTGCTCGAGAACAGCGCCCGCCAGCACCCCGACCGGGACGCGGTCGTGCTCGGGGACACCCGTCTCACCTACGCGCAGGTCGACGGGGCCGCAAACCAGGTCGCCAACCTGCTCGTCGCCCGCGGGATCAAGAAGGGCGACAAGGTGGCCCTCAGCTGTCCCAACCTGCCGTACTTCACGGTCGTCTACTACGGGATCCTCAAGGCCGGCGCCACGGTCGTGCCGCTCAACGTGCTGCTCAAGGGCCGCGAGATCGCCTACCACCTCGCCGACGCCGACGCGAAGGCCTACTTCTGCTTCCAGGGCACCGAGGACCTGCCGATGGCCACGGAGGGGTACGCCGGGTTCCAGGAGGTCGACGGGTGCGAGCAGTTCTTCGTGATCACGGCCGACCCGTCCGCGGACTCCCCGATCGAGGGCACCGAGACACTGGGGGCCGCGACCGCCGCCCAGCCGCCGACGTTCGACACGGTCGAGACCGACGAGGACGACACGGCCGTCATCCTCTACACGTCGGGCACGACCGGGCAGCCGAAGGGCGCCGAGCTGCGGCACCGCAACATGCGCGACAACGCGCTGGCCGGTGCCGACCTGTTCGGGGCCGACGCCGACAACCCCGACACCTACCTCTGCGTGCTGCCGCTGTTCCACTCGTTCGGCCAGACGGTCATCCAGAACGGCGCCTTCGCGTTCGGTGGCACGGTCGTGATGCTGCCGCGCTTCGAGGCGCACGCGGCGCTCGAGCTGATGGCGAAGGAGGAGGTCACGTTCTTCGCGGGCGTGCCGACGATGTACTGGGGGCTGCTCGGTGCCCTCGACGACTCGACAGACGTGAAGGAGCTGGCCGCGAACCTCCGGGTCGCCGCGGCCGGCGGGGCGGCGCTGCCGGTCGAGGTGCACAAGGACTTCCAGAAGAAGTTCGGCGTCACGATCCTCGAGGGCTACGGCCTGTCCGAGACGTCACCGGTCGCGAGCTTCTCGCCGCACGGCGAGCAGGTGCGGCCCGGCTCCATCGGGATCCCGATCCCCGGCGTGGAGATGAAGCTGCTCCAGGCCGACAGCTGGGACGAGATCGAGGAGCCCGGTCCGGACGCGGTGGGCGAGATCGCGATCAAGGGCCACAACATCATGAAGGGCTACTACAACCGTCCCGACGCGACCGCCGAGGCCATCCAGGACGGCTGGTTCCGCTCCGGCGACCTCGGCCGCAAGGACGACGACGGGTGGTACTACATCGTCGACCGGTCCAAGGACATGATCATCCGCGGCGGCTTCAACGTGTACCCCCGCGAGATCGAGGAGGTCCTGCTCACCCACGAGGACGTCTCGCTGGCCGCGGTGATCGGCGTGCCCCACGAGAGCCACGGCGAGGAGATCAAGGCGTTCGTCATCCTCAACGCCGGCGCCACGGTCACCCCCGACGAGCTGGTCGCGTGGGGCAAGGAGCAGATGGCCACCTACAAGTACCCGCGCTCGGTCGAGATCGTGTCGTCGCTTCCCATGACCGCCACCGGGAAGATCCTCAAGCGCGAGCTCAGCTGAGGGGCGTCCCGCTTCACCATGTGAAGCAGGTGAAGCGTCACTTCACACGGTGAACTCACCCATGAGAAGTGGCGCTTCGACCACTTCACATGGTGGAGCAACCGGGGCTGGAGCCGGTCGGCGGAGTCATCCAGGGGTGGCCGGGTCGGACTGTGGGTACGGCACATGCATGACCACGGCACCCCATGACGACGACCACGACCACGTCGACGACGACACGGACCACGACCAGGACTCCGAGCCGCCCACCGCGGACGGCAAGGAGCCGGACGTGAGCCAGTTCGACCCGGAGACCGCCGAGCCCGGCGCGGACCCGGACCCCGATCCCGCCGAGCTCTGAGGGCGAGCGACGATCAGGCGAACGGGTTCGGCAGCGCGCCGGGCAGGCTGGCGAGCAGCTCGCGGGCCTGGGCGGCCACCTTGTGCTCGACGAGCACCTCGTAGCGGGTCGCGACCACCGACGTGACCGACGAGAAGTCCCGCTGGCCGCGGGTGGCGGCGTAGCCGACGAGCGCCCAGATGACCCCGAAGACCGCGCCGAACAGCATCGTCGAGACGATCGTGGCCAGCGTGTTGCTGTCGGTGAAGATCGAGAAGAGCAG
>JAOPYB010000207.1 GCA_025964835.1 Nocardioides sp.
GGCGGTCCTCGCCGCGGATGGCGTAGGCCTTGGCGAGGCCGTCGGCATAGCTGAGCGCGGTGGAGGCGTGGGAGTTCTCGACGATGTCGTGGTCGGACTCGGCCTGGCTGGGGTAGCCGCTGACGCCACCCTCCTGGCGGAGCTTCGCGAAGCCGGGCATCCGGCCGGTGAGCAGCTTGTGGACGTAGGCCTGGTGGCCGGTGTCGAAGACGACGCGGTCGCGGGGGCTGTCGAAGACGCGGTGGATGGCCATGGTCAGCTCGACGACCCCGAGGTTGGGGCCGAGGTGGCCGCCGGTGCGCGAGCAGGTCTGGACGAGGAAGTCGCGGATCTCGGTCGCCAGCGTCGCGAGCTCGTCGTCGGAGAGCGCACGCAGGTCGCGAGGCGTCGCGATCGACTCGAGGATGCCCATGGCTGCCACTTTACGGGCTCAGAGGGTGACGACTGCTACCGCGGGCTCGTGCAGGCTGCCGAGCCAGACCCGTCCCTCGTGCTCCCGCACCCCGGTGACCATGTGGTAGTCCGGGGTGTCCACGTCCACGTCGTGCACGAGGCTGCCCGCGTCGTCGTACGCCTGCACGCGGACGGTGCGCTTGGGCTTGGGCTGGAGCGCCTCGGGGATCCGGGTGACGCTGCGCCGCAGCCACAGGGGTCCGCGCTGGAGGCGTTCCACGAACGGGTCGAGCGGTGACGCGATCGACACCCAGATCAGCCCGTCCGAGCCGCGGGCGATGTTGTCGGGGTAGCCCGGGAGACCCTCGACGAGGAAGTCGCGGGTGCCGGCCTTCTCGCCGGTGATCCAGCGGCGTACGACGGTCCGCGCGCCGGTCTCGGCGACGGCGACGAAGTCCTCGGCGCGGCTGAGGGCGACGCCGTTGGCGAACGCGAGGCCGTCGAGCACGACCTCGATGGCGCCGTCGGTGCCCATCCGGAGCAGCCGGCCGGTGCGGGTGTCCTGGACGAAGTCGGCCTTCCAGTCCTCGATGCCGAACTTGGTCGAGGAGTCGGAGAGCCAGACGGTGCCGTCGGACGCGATCGCGGCGTTGTTGCAGAAGACCATCTTGCGGCCGGCGACCGAGTCGGTCACCCGCTCGACGGCACCGCTGGCGGTGTCGACGCGGAGCACGCCCTGGTGGGCGTCGCAGACGAGCAGCCGGCCGTCGGGGTCGAGCTCGAGGCCGAGCGGGCGGCCACCGGTGTGCGCGATCCGCTCGACGTGGCCGCCGTCGTGGCTGATGCGGAAGATGCTGCCGTCCTCGGTGCCGGTGAAGACGGAGCCCTCGTCGGCGCCGTGGGTCCCGACGACGACGTCCTCCGCTCCGTCGGCGGGGACGGGGAAGACCTGGAGTGAGCTCATGGGGACATCGTGCTGCACCGGTCAACCCACGAGCGAGCGGACCACGAGCACGAGCGCCGACGCGGCGCTGATCAGCAGCACCGCGGGCCGCACCCGGTCGGCGGGCAGCCGCCGGCGCAGCGGGATGCCGGCCACGACGCCGAGCAGGACGGCGGGCAGCAGCAGCGCCGCGACGTGGACCTGGTGCCTGGTGAGGTCGCCGGACACCGTCAGCCCGACCAGGCTGATCGCCGCACCGATCACGAAGTAGACCGCCATCGTGCTGCGGATCTGCGGTGCCGGCCGGTGCTGGTAGAGCAACGCGTACGGCGGCCCGCCGATCGACGTCGCGGTCCCGGTCACCCCGCCGATGAAGCCGGCGACGCTCAGGCTGGTGCGGGTGATCGGGACGGTCACGACCTGCCAGGTGAGCAGCACCGCCACGATCACCATCGCGCCCACCGCGACGCCGAGCTGCCGCTCGGAGAAGTGGGCGACCACCCACACCCCGAGGACGGTGCCCACGATCCGGGACGGGAGCGACCAGTTGAGGCCGCCCCAGTCGATGTCGTCGTGGTCGTGGACGAGGGTCACGCAGGGCAGCACCAGCGCGAGCGCGATCAGCACGCCCGGCATCAGCCCGGGAGCGGCCAGGGTGATCACCGGCGCGGCGACCAGCCCGATGCCGAGCCCGATCACGGCCTGCACCGTGCTGCCGAGGAGCACGGCCACGAAGACGAGGGCCAGCGCGCCGGCACCGACACCGCCCATCAGCCGCGCGCGACGAGAGGGCGGTAGCTGCTGAAGCGGTGCACGAGGGCCAACGGTAGTGGCAGGGTGACCGCATGCCCGGACCCGGATCCCGCCGTACGACGCTCACGCTCGCCGCCCTGCTCGGCGGTGCCCTCGCCCTGGGCGTCGCCTCGAGCGGTGCTCCGGCCCTCGCCGGCGGCCCGCACCGAGGAGACGCGACCGCAGCCCCGGTGGTCACCGGCTACGTCCTCGACGGCGCCCCCGACCGGCTCGTGCATGCGAACGCGTCCGGGCTCGACGAGCTCGGCGTCGACGGGGTCGCGCTCGACGCCGACGGCGCGGACTTCGCCGACCCGAGCGCCGGCGCCGTGCGCCTGCTCGGCACCGGCCACGACGAGGGACTGCGCGCCGAGCTGCTGCTCAACAACTACAGCAACAAGATCGGTGACTTCGACTCCGACGCCGCGGCCAAGCTCCTTCGCGACGACGACCACGTCCGCGCGGTCGCCCAGCGGCTGGCCGACATCGCCGTCGACCAGGGCTGGGACGGCATCACCGTCGACCTCGAGTCGCTGCACCGCAAGGACGCCGACGGGCTGGTGCTGCTGATCAGCGAACTGCAGGACCGAATGCCCACGAAGAAGACCGTGACCGTCGACCTGATGGCGTCGACGGACCTGGGCGAGTTCCGCGCCCGCGGGTACAAGCTCACCGACATCGCCGCCGTGGCAGACGTGGTCGCGGTGATGACCTACGACCAGCACGGCCCGGGCTGGTCCGGCCCGGGCCCGGTCGGTGGGCTGGCCTGGCAGCGCGACGTGCTCGACACCCTGACCTCCAGGGTCCCGCTCGCCCAGGTCGACCTCGGCGTCGCCGGCTACGGCTACACCTGGCCGCAGCGCGGCACCGGCCACACGGTCTCGGTGGCCGCCGCGCGCCGGCT
>JAOPYB010000256.1 GCA_025964835.1 Nocardioides sp.
ATGCGTCAGTGCTACACCGCGATCGCGCTCGTCACCGACATGGACGCCGGTGTCGAGGCCGGCTCCGGCGTCGGCCAGGAGGAGGTGTTCGCGATGTTCGAGCAGAACCTCGAGCGCCTCAAGGGACTGCTCACCGACACCGTCGCCACGCTGCCCGACCCTGACGGCTGCCCGTGCTCGGCCTGGGCGGACGGCCTCGAGCTGACCTACCAGGTGCCCGGCGCGTGAAGGTCCTGCTCACCGGCTCCGCCGGATTCATCGGCACCGCGATCGCGGCAGCGCTCGAGGCCGAGGGCGACGAGGTCGTGCCGGTCGACCTGATGCTGGAGATGGCGCACGGGGGGAGCAGCCCGCCGCCGGGCACCCAACGCCTCGACGTACGCCGCGCGGCCGAGTGGATCGACCTGCTCGACGGCGTCGACGTCGTCTGTCACCAGGCCGCGCTGGTCGGCGCGGGCGTGCGGGTCGCCGACCTGCCCGACTACGCCGGCCACAACGACTACGGCACCGCCGCCCTGCTCGCCACCATGCACGAGGCCGGCGTCTCGCGCCTGGTGCTGGCGTCCTCGATGGTCGTCTACGGCGAGGGTCGCTACGCGTGCCCCGACCACGGCGACCAGACGCCCCCGCCGCGCGACCGCGGCGCCCTCGACGCCGGCGACTTCGAGAACCACTGCCCGGTCTGCGACGCCGCCCTCGGCTGGGAGCTCGTCGACGAGACCGCCCGGCTCGACCCCCGCAGCACGTACGCCGCCAGCAAGGTCGCCCAGGAGCACTACGCCTACGCGTGGGTCCGGCAGGCCGACGCCGCCGCGATCGCGCTCAGGTACCACAACGTCTACGGCCCCGGCATGCCCCGGGACACGCCGTACTCCGGTGTCGCGGCGATGTTCCGGTCCTCGCTCGAGCGCGGCGAGCCGCCCCAGGTCTTCGAGGACGGCGGCCAGATGCGCGACTTCGTGCACGTCTCCGACGTCGCCCGCGCCAACGTCGCCGCGATCCGGGCGGTGGCGGCGGAGGACCCCGGCCACTACGCGGCGTACAACGTCGCCTCGGGAGAGCCGGTCGCCATCCGCCAGGTCGCCGAGCGGGTCGCCGCGGGCACCGGCCGTGACATCGCGCCCCAGGTCACCGGCGGCTACCGGCTCGGCGACGTCCGGCACATCGTGGCCTCGCCCGAGCGCGCTCGTGCGGAGCTCGGCTTCTCGGCCCGGGTCACGCCCGAGGTCGGGCTGCGCGAGTTCGCCACCGCCCCGCTGCGCGCCTGAGCGGACCCGGCGTCACCAGCTCGTGTACAGCAGGTGCTGCACGAGCAGTGCGGTGCCGAGCTGCAGCGCCATGCCCCAGCGCCGCCAGCGCTCGGGCAGCAGCGCCACCGACAGCAGCAGCCACGGCACGAACGGCAGCCAGATCCGCTCCACCTCGGCCTTGCTCATCCGGGACACGTCGGCGGCCACGACCGCGAGGGCGGCCGCCCAGACCAGCAGCAGCACCACCCGGTCGGCCCGCCCGCGCAGCCCGCCGAGCCGGCCGAGCCCCGCCCCGAGCAGCGGCCCGGCGGAGAAGAGCAGGGCCGCGAGGTTGCCCCAGAGCCAGTACGACGCGGGCCGCACCGACGCGACGCCCTCCCAGTAGCGGTCGTTGAGGACGGGGTAGGCCTCCCACCAGGCGAAGCCGGCCGCGGCGAAGGCGAGCACGACGGCACCCGCGGCCACCGCCGCGACCGGGAACGGCAGCCAGGAGCGCGTGAGGACGAGGATCGCGAGGGCGAGCAGGCCGATCAGCGGGAGGCCGTAGGACATCATCACGGCGTAGCCCAGCAGCAGCCCCGCGAGCAGCGACCAGGCGACGGCGACCGGCCGCGCCGGGCTCGTCGCGCCCAGGGCCAGTGCCGTCAGCCCCCACGCGGCGACGGCGGCGAAGAGCGCGTCCGCGGAGACCGCCATGAAGACGGCCGCCGGCCCCAGCACGAGGAACGGCGCGGCCCGGCGGGCGACCGCCTCGGCCCCGAGCGCGCGCAGCGTGGTCATCACGGCGAGAGCCGTCGTCGCGGCCACCAGCGTGACGACCAGGCCGGCCGCGAAGTCGCCACCCAGCCCGACCCGGTCGAGGCCCACGAAGACGAGCAGCGCCCCGGGCGGGTGGCCGGCCACGTGGATGGGCCAGTTGTCGGGGCTGTTGTAGGGGATGTGCGAGACGTAGCCGGCGAGCAGCGCGTGGACGTCCGTGACCTCGCGCGCGGTCTCGAGGTACTCGTCGGGGTTGCCGAGCACCCGCGAGATCCCCGACGTACCGTCCACGAACGCCAGCGCGAGCAGCCACGCCAGCCCCGCGGCGTACGACGCGGCCAGCAACCGACGCCAGGGCAGCCGGTCGGCCCACGACTCCGCATGGCGCCAGCCCAGGAGCGCGATGACGAGCGCCGGGACCGTGCCCGGGCCGACCTTGGGCTCCCAGTAGCCGTGCAGCGGCGGGAAGAAGCTGTCGCCTGAGGCGCGGGCGTGCACGTCCCAGCCGAACCACGGCTGCACGGCCGACGCCACGAGCATCAGCAGGAGCGCCGCCACCAGCCCGACCCAGGCCGACACCGGTCCACGACGGCTCGGGTCCGGGGTCGTCGCCATGATCGCCACCCTAGGGGCTGCCCGGGTGCGGACCGTGGCCCAACCGGCGCCGTCATCTGTTCGTAAGGGTTGGGGCCGCCGCAGCCGTGCCCGTGCACCTACGGTGGCGACATGGAGCCCGTCTGCGACCTCATCCTGCCGTGCAGGGACGAGGCGCCCGCACTGACCGGACTGCTCCGGTTGGTCCCTGACCTCTTCGCGGTGACCGTGGTCGACAACGGTTCCGTCGACGCCACGGCCGACGTCGCGGAGCGCCTCGGCGCAAACGTGGTGCGGGAGAGCGTTCCGGGGTACGGGGCGGCCGTGCACGCAGGACTTCTCGCCGCCCGACACGACTTCGTGGCCTTCATGGACGGCGACGGTTCCTTCGACCCGGTCGAGCTGCTGCCGATGCTGGAGGACGTCCGCTCGGGCCGGGCCGACTTCTCGGTGGGCCGCCGGCGCCCGGTGACCCGCGGCGTCTGGCCCTGGCACGCCCGGGCCGGCAACGCCCTGATCGTCGCCTGGCTCCGCCGCCGGATCCACATGCCCGCCCACGACATCGCGCCGATGCGGGTCTGCCGGCGCGAGGACCTGCTCGCACTCGACGTGCGCGACCGGCGCTTCGGCTACCCCGTCGAGCTGCTCCAGAAGGCCACCCGCGCGGGCTGGCGCTTCTCCGAGCGCGACGTGACCTACCACCCGCGCGCCGAGGGCACCCGCTCGAAGGTGTCCGGCTCGGTCACGGGCACGCTCCGCACGGCCCGCGACTTCTGGAAGGTCCTGTCATGAGCACCCCATCCGAATGCTCGCTTCGCTCCGCTTCGGACAGGGACCCCGCATGAGGACCCGCATGCTCGTGGTCGCCAAGGCTCCGGTGGCCGGCCACGTGAAGACCCGCCTCGGTGCGGACATCGGGATGGACGAGGCGGCCGCGGTCGCCGCCGCCGCCCTCGTCGACAGCCTCGTCGCGTGCTGCGACGCGGTCGGCCCCGAGCACTGCGCCCTGGCCCTCGACGGCGACCTCGCCGAAGCGGTCCGCGGCGACGAGCTGACCCGCCTGGTGGCCGGCTGGACCGTCTACCCGCAGCACGGCCACGGCTTCGCGGAGCGCCTCGTCCACGCCCACCTCGGGGTGCCGGCCGGCCCCGGACCCGTGGTCCAGATCGGCATGGACACCCCGCAGGTCACCCCCGAGCTGCTGCTCGACGCAGCCTCCGCTGCGGACGGGAGGGACGCCGCGCTCGGTCCCGCCGACGACGGCGGCTGGTGGGTCCTGGCCCTGCACGACCCGTCACACGCGCGCCTGCTCGGCGGCGTCGTCATGTCCACCGACCGCACCCACGACGACACCCGTCGGGCCCTCGAGTCCGCCGGCCTGAGCGTCGGCTCCACCGCCGCCCTGCGCGACGTCGACACCGTCGCCGACGCCGACCTGGTCGCGGCCACCGCGCCCGGCAGTCACTTCGCCCGGGCCTGGGCCCTGGTCCCGCAGGTCGAGGGAGCACGACGATGAGCGCCGAGCCCGCCGAGAGCCCCCTCGAGCCGTCCGCCCGCAGGGACGCGTCCTTCTCGTCCGTCTTCTCGCAGGCGCTGCAGGGCCACCCGTGCTCGGTCGTCGGCCTGGCCGACGAGCCCCAGCCGCTGCCGGTGGGGGAGTGGACCCGCGACGCCGACGACGCCGACCACCACCTGTTGTCCCACTGCGAGGGCCCGACCCTCGACATCGGCTGCGGTCCGGGGCGCCTGAGCGCCCGCCTCGCCGAGCTCGGTCACGTCGTCCTCGGCATCGACGTCGTGCACGAGGCCGTCCGGCAGACCCGCGACCGTGGCGTCTCCGCCATCGTCCGCGACGTTTTCCAGTCGCTCCCGGGGGAGGGACGCTGGCGCAGCGCCCTGCTGGCCGACGGCAACGTCGGCATCGGCGGCAACCCGGTCGCGCTGCTGAGGCGGGTCCGCGAGCTGGTCGACCCCCGGGGCCGCGTGGTCGTCGAGCTGGCCCCGCCCGGGGCCGGCCACACGTCGGCCTGGGCCGAGCTGCACTGCGGTGAGTCCCGGAGCCGCCCCTTCCGCTGGTCGGTCGTCGGCGCCGACGCGATCGGTCCGATCGCGCACGAGGCCGGTCTCGCGGTCACCGGGTCGCACGCCTTCGGCGGCCGCTGGTGCGCCGTTCTCGAAGAGCCGTCGTGAAGCTGCCCACCGCGCCGAGTGACGAGCAGTTCACCTCGCGGTTGCGCAGCGCGGCTGTGGCGGCCCGGGTCGGGCTCTGGCTCGGCATCTGCTTCGGGCTGGCGTTCGTCACCGGGCTGATCAGCCACTACGCCCAGAACCACAGCCAGCCGATCCCCTTCCCCACGAGTCCCTCGTGGGGCTACCGGGTGACCCAGGGACTGCACGTCACCGCCGGCACGGCCGCGGTGCCGCTGCTGCTCGTCAAGCTCTGGACGGTCTACCCGCGGCTGTTCATCCGACCGCCGCGCGGTGTGCGCAAGCTCGCGGTCGAGGGCCTGGAGCGTGCCTCGATCGGCGTGCTGGTCGCCGGTGCCGTCTTCCAGCTCGTGACCGGGCTGATGAACTCCTCGCAGTGGTACCCGTGGGGCTTCTCGTTCCGCGCCACGCACTACGCCGTCGGCTGGGTGACGATCGGCGCGATGGTCGTGCACGTCGCGGTGAAGCTGCCGATCGTCCGCCGGGCGCTGGCCGGTGACGTCGAGGACACCGCGCAGGACCGACCCACCGCCACCCGGCACGGCGTGCTCACCCGCCGCGGCCTG
>JAOPYB010000270.1 GCA_025964835.1 Nocardioides sp.
CCCTCGCCGATCCGCCAGGCCGCGTTCTCGGCGGCCAGGTCGATCGTGCGGGACGCGATGTAGACGTCGGCGATCTGCTGGGCCACCGCCTGGAACTCGGCCAGCACGCGGCCGAACTGCTCGCGCCCCTTGATGTACGTCGCGGTGAGGTCGCGGGCGCCGCCGACGACGCCGGCGGCGGTCAGGCACAGCCCGGCGATCGCGTGCTCGCGCAGCAGCCGCGCCGCGGCGGCACCCGTGAGGAGGTCCGCGGGGGCGCCGTCGAGGACCACCGTGTGCTCGGTCGTCCGGCTGGAGGTGGTCGAGGGCTCGAGCGTCACGCCCGGGCCCCGGGGGTCGACCAGTGCGACGACCGCCTCGCCGTCACGGGTGGCGCTGACGAGCAGGCGGGCGGCCCGGTCGGCGTACGTCACCCCGATCTTGCGGCCGGTGACCGCGCCGTCGGCGTACGTCGTCGCGGGCGTCACCGGGATGCCGGCGCCAGCCTCGCGGATCGCGGGCGTCAGGAGCGTGTCGCCCGAGGCCACGCCGGGCAGCAGCTCGTCGCGCTGGGCGTCGGTGCCGGCCGCGGCGAGCACCAGCGCCCCGCAGCAGAGGGTCTCCCACACGGGCAGGTGGACGGCCCGCGCGCCGGTCTCGCGCAGCAGCACGCCGATCTCGGCGAGCCCCAGGCCCTCGCCACCCTGGACCTCGGGGACCGCGAGCGCGAGCATGCCTGCGGCCGCGAGGGCCGACCAGTCGGCGTCCTGGTCCTGCGCGGAGCGGTCGAGCGCCTCCCGGATGACCGAGCGCACCGCCTCCGCGGCCTCCGAGACCACCGCCGTGTAGCCGTCCTGACCCACGCTGTTCTCCTGCCGATGTCGGGGTGGCTGACGCAACAAACTGTAACCTGTTCTAGTCTAGGGCGCATGGGCCCGTTCTCCCCGCGCGACCTGCTGCGTCGTCAGGTCTACCTGCCGTGGGCCGCGATTCCCCCCGGCGAGATGGTCACGCTGCCCGGACGGGGCTCGACGTACGTCACCGACACACCCGGCCCGGCGCCCGACTCCCCCACGATCCTGCTCCTGCACGCCGTGGGCTGCACGGGCCTGCTGACGTGGTACCCGTCGATCAAGCCGCTCTCGCGGCGCTTCCGGGTCGTGACGATGGACCAGCGCTGGCACGGTCGCGGCATCCAGTCCGAGGAGTTCTCGCTCTACGACTGCGCCGACGACGCGGCCGCGCTGATCGACACCCTCGAGCTGGACGACGTCATCGTGGCGGGCTTCTCGATGGGCTCGATCGTCGCCCAGCGGGTCTGGCGCCAGCACCCCGACAAGGTCGCCGGGCTGGTGCTCTGCGCGACCACCGACCGGTTCCGGTCCACCGCGACCGAGCGGCTCTTCCACCAGGGCATGGAGCTCGCGATGGCCGGCGCCCGCGGCCTCTCGCGCTCCCGTACGGCGGTGGCCGCAGCGCGTACCGCGGCCCGCGCGCTCGACCTCGAGCCGTCGGACATCCACGACTGGGCGATGGCGGAGTTCCGGAGCACCAGCCCCTGGGCCGTCGGGCAGGCCGTCGCCGCCCTCGGACGCCACCACTCGCGGCCGTGGCTGTCGCGCATCGACGTGCCGACCGCGGTCGTCGTGACGCTGCACGACAAGGTGCTCCCGCCCGCCAACCAGATCGCCCTGGCCCGCCGGATCCCCGGCGCGACGATCCACGACATCGAGGCCGGGCACGCCGCCTGTGTCCTCGAGGCGGAGCACTTCGTCCCGGCGCTCGTCGAGGCGGCCACCACCGTCAACGCCCGCCGACGGGACCTGCGCCGGCGCGAGGCCTGAGCGTCGGGCCGCTCAGGCCTTCTTCCTGGCGGGCGCCTTCTTGACCGGGGCCTTCTCGGCCGGCGCCTTCTTGGCCGGCGCCTTCTTGGCCGGCGCCTTCTTGGCGGCTGTCTTCTCGGCCGGGCGGCGCGGGCGGATCGGCGTCACCGTCGTGTCGGCGAGCACCGCCTCCTTGAGCGCGGCCAGCTCGGCCGGGAAGCGCTTCACGAGGTCGTCGACCTCGGGCATCGACTCCTTGCACGCGATCAGGCCGACGTGCACCTTGCCGTTGTTCGACATCACGGTGACGTTCAGCCCGGCACCGTGGAAGACGGGGCCCAGGGGGTAGAGCGCGAGGATCTCGGCGCCCATGAAGTACAGCGGCATCGGCGGTCCGGGCACGTTCGAGATCACCAGGTTGTGCACGACCGGGTGCCTTTCGGCCAGCCGCAGCCCGGCGTACGCCCGGACGGCGAGGCCGAAGGTCCGCGGGGCGGCGAACTCCGCCCAGTCCTGCAGCGTCTCGGCGCTGATCGCGTTGTGGTGCTCCTTGGCGTTCCGGTTGTTCTCGGCCATGTCCTGGAGCCGCTCGAGCGGGTCCTCGACGTCGGTGCCGAGCTTGGCGAACAGCGCCGAGACCTTGTTGGCCCCACCGGAGCGCGTCGACTCCTCGCGCACGGACACCGGCACGGTCGCCAGCAGGGAGTTCTCGGGCAGCTCGCCCCGGTCGTCGAGGTAGGAGCGCAGCGCCCCACCCGCGACCGCCAGCACCACGTCGTTCACCGTGGTGCCGGTCGCGGTCTTGATGTCGCGGATGTCGGCGAGCGACATGTCCGCGAACGCGATCGCGCGGTGGCTCGTGATGGTGCCGTTGAACGACGTGCGGGGAGCCGAGAACGGCGCGGCCATCGCCGTACCCTTCCGGGCGCGGCCGACGGTCTTGGTGAC
>JAOPYB010000341.1 GCA_025964835.1 Nocardioides sp.
AGAACGTCGCGTTCGCGCTCCAGGTCATCGGCAAGGGCCGCTCCGAGATCTCCTCGCTGGTGCCCGAGACGCTCGAGCTCGTGGGCCTCGACGGCAAGGGCGACCGGATGCCCGACGAGCTCTCCGGTGGTGAGCAGCAGCGGGTCGCGATCGCCCGCGCATTCGTCAACCGGCCGATGATCCTCATCTGCGACGAGCCCACCGGCAACCTCGACCCGACCACCTCGGTCGGCATCATGAAGCTGCTCGACCGGATCAACCGGACCGGCACCACCGTGCTGATGGCCACGCACGACGCCGGCATCGTCGACCAGATGCGCAAGCGCGTCATCGAGCTCGACGACGGGCGCGTCGTGCGCGACCACGCGCAAGGCCTCTACGGCTTCCAGCACTGATCCCCGACCCCGAAGAGAGCCTCTTCCCTCATGCAGCTGCGTTACGTCTTCACCGAGCTGGGCCAGGGCCTGCGCCGCAACCTCTCGATGCACATCGCGGTGATCCTGACCCTGTTCGTCTCGCTGACCCTCGTCGGTCTGGGGGTCCTGCTCAACCAGCAGGCCGACAAGGCCGCTGCCCAGTGGGGCAGCCAGCTCCAGATCACCATCTACCTGTGCCGTGACGGCGACGACAACCCCGCCTGCACCAACGAGGTCACCGCCGAGCAGAAGGCCGCGATCGAGAAGGTCGTCGAGGACAACCCCGAGGTCGCCGACTGGCACGAAGAGTCGAAGGCGCAGGCGTTCGCCAAGATCAAGGAGCTCTTCGGTCCCGAGAAGTTCGACGGGCCCAACCCCGCCGTCACCGAGAACGACATGGCGGAGTCCGTCTGGATCACGCTCAAGGACCCGAACCAGTACCAAGGCATCACCAGCGCGGTGAAGACCCTCGACGGCGTCTCCTACATCCAGGACCTCCGCGAGGTCATCAAACCCATCCTGGGCTCGATCTCCGCCCTCAAGTGGGCCGCGATCGGGACGGCGGCGTTCCTGGTGCTCGCCGCGCTCCTGCTGGTGAGCAACACGATCCGGTTGGCGGCCTTCGCCCGACGCCGCGAGATCGGCATCATGCGGCTGGTGGGCGCCTCGACGCTCTACATCGCGCTGCCATTCCTGCTCGAGGCGCTGGTCACGGCACTGATCGGCGTCCTGCTCGCAGCGGGCGGCCTGGGAGCCTTCATGTACTTCGGTGTGCACCAGCGGATCGAGGGCAAGCTGAACTTCATTCCGTGGGTCGGCGTGCCCGAGTACATCACCGCCGTGATCGTCATCGCGATCCTCGGCCCGATCCTCACCCTGCTTCCGACACTCGTGTTGACCCGCAAATACCTCAAAGTGTGATCTCAGCGGGATACGGTCGAGCCGTTCACTTCCCCGAACACTGAAGGCAGACCGGTGCGCTACTTCCCCAGCGCCACACGTCATCGCATGTGGGCGGCCTCCGTGGCCTGCTCGATCGCGATCGGCGCCATGGCCGTCCCGCTCGCGAACGCCAGCGACGACCTCAAGCACAAGCAGAAGCAGGTCCAGGGCCAGATCAAGTCGGCCGACCATGACCTCGACGAGTCGAGTGCCCGGCTGCGCCGTGCGTCGGCCGCCCTCGCCAGCGCGAAGGCCCAGTTCGCCGACGCCAAGGCCGAGCTGACCGTCGTACGCTCCAAGCTCGAGGCCGCGCGGCTCCGCGACGACGAGATGCAGGCCCGGCTCGTCACCGCCGAGGCACGTCTCGTCACCGCCCAGGACGACCTGGCCGCCGGCCAGGACGAGCTCGAGAGGCAGCGGCTCCAGGTCACCGACACCGTCACCTCGATCTACGAGCAGGGCGACCCGCAGCTGCTGGCCTTCTCCTCGCTGCTCGATGCCCAGACCCCGGCCGACCTGATGCGCCGCATGGAGGCGCAGAACGTCATCGTCGGCAGCGAGACCCGCGCGTACGACGACCTGCACGCCGCCGAGGTGCTCCTCCAGGTCCGCGAGAACGAGGTCGCGTCCGCCAAGGACGACGTCGAGGTCCAGCGCCGGGCCGCCGCCGACCACCTGGTCACGATGCAGCAGCTCCACGAGCAGACCCAGGCCGCGAAGGCGAAGGTCCGCGGCATCGTCCAGGACCGCCGCTCGGCCAGGCAGGCCGCGGGGGAGGCCCGGGCCAAGGACCGTGCCGCCCTGGCCCGGCTCAAGAAGCGCGAGGACAAGATCGCGGAGCGGATCCAGCGCATCGCCCAGCGCGCCGCCCGCAACGCCCAGGGTGGCTACCACGGCGACACGGGCGGGTTCCTCGAGCGCCCGGTGCCGGGCTACATCACCTCGCCGTTCGGCTGGCGCATCCACCCGATCTACCACTACTGGGGCCTGCACGACGGCGACGACTTCCATGCACCCTGCGGCACGCCGCTGCGGGCCTCCGGCGCCGGCACCGTGATGAGCGAGTACTACTCGTCGGTCTGGGGCAACCGCCTCTACCTCAACCTCGGCACGGTCAACGGCAAGAACGTCACCGTCATCTACAACCACCTCTCCCGCTACCGGGTCGGTCAGGGCGCCCGGGTCGGCCGCGGCGACGTGGTCGGGTATGCCGGCACCACCGGCTGGTCGACCGCCTGCCACCTGCACTTCACGGTCATGGTGAACGGCACCGCGGTCAACCCCACCCCCTGGCTCTGACGAGGACGCGCCAGCGGACTCGTCGTTGGTGGTCGAGCAAGGCGCGCGACTGAGGAACGAAGTCGCGACCGCCGTGTCGAGACCCGGTGAGGCGGAAGGCAACCGGACCGTCGGTGGTTGAGGAGGTCGCGCAGCGACCGTCTCGAAACCACGTTGGCGTCTCCTGAGAGACTGTCCCCATGGCCAAGGAGCAGGGGCGCAAGATGGTCGCGCAGAACAAGAAGGCGCGACACGACTACCTCATCGAGGACACCTACGAGGCCGGTCTGGTCCTGGTCGGGACAGAGGTCAAGTCGCTGCGGATGGGTCGCGCCTCGCTGGTCGACGGCTTCGTCGACATCGACCGCCACGAGGCGTGGCTGCACGGGGTGCACATCCCCGAGTACGCCCAGGGCACCTGGACCAACCACTCGGCCCGCCGCAAGCGCAAGCTGCTGCTCAACCGGGTCGAGATCGACAAGATCGAGCGCCGGGTCAACGAGAAGGGGCTGACGATCGTCCCGCTCGCCCTCTACTTCGTCGACGGTCGCGCCAAGGTCGAGATCGCGCTCGCCAAGGGCAAGAAGTCGTGGGACAAGCGGCAGGCCCTCGCCGAGCGCCAGGCCGACCGCGAGACCGAGCAGGCCGTCGGCCGCCGCCTGAAGGGCATGGAGTAGTCGGTGGTCGAGGAGGTTGCGCAGCAACCGTCTCGAAACCAGGACGTCGAGCCGGTCCGGACGTTCTGGCAGGACCTCGGCCTGCCGGGCCTCTTCGACGTGCACGTGCACTTCCTGCCCGAGAACATCCAGAAGCGCGTCTACGCACAGTTCGACCAGGCCGGCCCCAAGATCGGCCGCGAGTGGCCGATCCGCTACCGCGGAAGCCACGAGGAGCGCGTCGAGCTGCTCCGCGCGTTCGGCGTACGTCGCTTCTCGGCACTGCCCTACGCGCACCGGCCCGGCATCGCGACGTACCTCAACGACTGGGCGCGGGGCTTTGCCGCCGACGTCCCCGAGTCGCTGTGGTCGGCGACGTTCTACCCCGAGCCGGAGGCGCCGACGTACGTCTCCGAGCTCGTCGCGGACGGCGTCGAGGTCCTCAAGGTGCACGTGCAGGTGGGGGAGTTCCACCTCGACGACCCGCAGCTCGACCCGGTGTGGGGTCTCCTCGAGGACGCCGGGACGCCGATCGTGGTGCACGCCGGCTCCGGGCCGGTCGGCAACGAGTTCACCGGCCCCGACCCCATGCGACGGGTGCTCGAGCGGTTCCGGCGGCTGGTCCTGGTGGTCGCGCACCTGGGCGCTCCGGAGTACGCCGAGTTCCTGGCGTTGGCGGAGCGTTTCGAGCGGGTCCGCCTCGACACCACGATGGTGTTCACCGACTTCTTCGAGGCGGAGGCGCCGTACCCCACCGACCTGCTCCCGCGGCTGGCCGACCTGCAGGACCGGGTGCTGCTCGGCAGCGACTTCCCGACCATCCCCTACCCCTACGCCCGGCAGCTCGAGGGGCTCGCCCGGCTGGGGCTCGGGGAACAGTGGCTGCGCGACGTGTGTTGGAACAACGGTGTGGAGCTTTTCGGCCCCGGTGGTTGAGGGGGTTGCGCAGCAACCGTCTCGAAACCGAGTGGGCTTCCGCACCCGCCGACCGGTAGACTGGGCGGCGATCAACAACTCAAGAGGGGCTGATCGGTTTCGACTTGGGACGTTAGTTCCAGGAGAAGCGGGTCGAGAAGCCAGCGTCATCTCGTAAACGATCGCTGGAAACCTATAACTGCCAACACCAATCGCAGTTCCTTCGCTCTCGCTGCCTGAGCAGTGACCGAAGCGTCAGACCGGGCACCCGTCTCCGTCCCGGACCCTGGCGTCATCTAGGAGACTTGCTGATCACTCTCTGTCAGGAGGGGTGATCGGGACTTTATTCTGACTGGGCCTGTCGGCGACGTGTCTGTGCGAGCGCCGGGGCCGAGAAAAGCGTCAATGCAGACTGCACCCGGAGAAGACCTGGTTCGGCGCTCGAGGACGCGGGTTCGATTCCCGCCAGCTCCACCAGCACCACCAGCCGATCACGATGGTCACCTCAGACATGAGCATCGAGATCCAGCCCTCTTGAACGACAGCCGCCCCGACACCGTCGGGGCGGCTCTCGTGACGAACCCGAAGGAGCCCGTCGATGCATGCCGTGCTGCTGACCTGGAACCCCGGGCCGGAGGACAGCCACAGGTGG
>JAOPYB010000363.1 GCA_025964835.1 Nocardioides sp.
GGCGAGCTGGGCGGCCACCTGGCGCCGGGCCCGCTCCTGCGCACGTGGGCCGGCGCCGCGGACCTCGAGCAGCTCCGCGCAGGCCCGCGCCGTCGCCCGGCCGCGTGCGAAGCAGGCGCCGAGCGTCGAGTGCAGCACCCGACGCGGGACGGCGCGGAAGAGCGTCGCCAGCAGCAGCACGACCCACACGGTCGAGACGACGGCGGCCAGCACCAGCTCGGGCACCAGGCTCCAGGTGGCCTGGAGGAACGTCGCGAAGAAGAAGCCCATCCAGGCCATGAAGCCGTAGAAGAACCAGTCGGTGCCGAAGCGGCGCACCCACACCGCCCCGAAGAGCACGGCGGCGAACCCGATCACCTGGTAGAGCCGCTCGCCGCCCGTGAGCGTCGCCGCCACGAGCCCGATCCCCACGGCGAGCGGGAAGAACGCCGCGGTCCGCACCGCCGCCCAGCGGCTCTTGGCGACCAGGGCGTTGGACGCCAGCATCGCGACGACCGCACCGAACATCGTCGCGGCGAAGACGACCTGGCCGTGGTAGCCCAGCAGCGAGGCCACGCCGAGCTGCACGGGCAGGGCGGTGCCGACCGCGAAGACGGCGCTCAGCGCCTGCCGGAGCCGGCCGAGGCCCGGGTCCGAGGCGGCGACCCGGTCCTTCGTCTCGAGCAGGAGGCGACGGAGCTCAGGCACGGTCGATCCTGACACGGTCGATCCTCACACGGGGGGGCCTCAGCCGGGCGGGGTGGGCGTCGTGGAGCCGCCGGGCAGCGACGGGCTGCCCGTGGTGGGGACGGTGGGGACCGGGGTCGTGGACCCGGAGGGGCTGGCCGACGGCGACGCGGTGTCGCTGGGGCCGGTGGACTCGGTGGGCGCCGAGGGCGTCGTACCGTCCGTGGGGTCCTGGCTCGGCGAGGTGCTGGAGCCGTCGCCCGGGTCCTGCGAAGGGGTCTGGTCCGCGCCGCCGCCCCCACCGAGGTCGGTGAGCGAGGTGCCGCCCGAGTCGCCGCCGCCCGTGTACGACGAGACGGTGCGACCCGCGACCAGCTCGAACGCGCTGATCACGACCACCGCGACGAGGAACAGCCCGGCGGCGAGCAGCGCGATCCGCTGCCACGGCAGCTCGGCCAGGCGGTCGCGCACTGCGACGGGGGCCGGCTCCTGCACCGCGTCCTGGAGCTCACCCTTGACCTCGCCGAGCCGCTCGTCGGCGTGCTCGAGATGGCTCTGCGCCTCGTCCTCGCCCTCGGACCGGTGGGCACGTCGTACCTCTGCCTGGGCGATCCCGACCTTGCGCAATGCGGTCGTCTGCGCCTGTGCGATGCGGTAGCGGCTGCGGGCGAGCCCCTGGCTGTAGAGCGCGCTGCCGACGGTGATCACCACGCTGCCCAGGGCGGCGCCGATGATCGTGCCGGCCGCGCCGAGCGTCGAGAGCAGCACGGCGGAGGACACGGCGGCGAGCGCTCCCGCGAGGGTCTTCAGCCAGTCGATCTCGATCTTGGGTACGTCGTCTGTCATCGCATCGAGTATGCCGGGGCCGCGGGGCTCACCGGACCTGTGCCCCGGTCGCCGGGGAGTCCAGCGCGCGTTCGCCGTCCTCGAGCCAGGTCTCGAGGTCCGGCTCGTGGAGCCGGGCACCGGAGAGCGCCGGGATGAGGAGCGACAGGACGAGCCCGGCCACGCTGATGACGAGGCTGACCCAGATGCCGAGGTGGATGCCGTCGGCCAGCGAGGACCGGCTCATGGCGAGGTGGACCACGACGGGTCCGACGGCGAAGCCGGCGGTGAGCCGCAGCAGCTGCACGAGTGCGAAGGCCCGGCCCAGCAGCTGGGCGTGCACGCCGAGCCCGGCCAGGAAGAGACCGGGGGTGACGGTGGCGCCGGCGCCGAAGCCGAGGAACGCCGACGCGACCGGGACGAGGCCGGTGCCGCCGGTCGCGGACAGCCCCAGCAGGAGCACGCAGCCGCCGGCGAGCGCGAGCAGCCCGACGTTCACGAGGACCGGCAGGTAGCGGGTCCGGAACAGCGCACCCAGCGCCACCGACGCCGCGAGCAGGCCGAGCGGCATCGGCCAGAAGAGCCGGCCGGCGCTCGCCGGGTCCTCCCCCGCCACCGAGGCGAGGTGGATCTGCACCAGCTCGACGACGGTCACGAACGCGGCGCCGGCCACCATCGCGACGACGGTTCCGGTCACCGGCAGCTGCGTGGCCAGCTCGCGCACCGGCATCAGCGCCGAGTCCTTGCGAGCCTCCACGACGACGAGCGCGACGATCGAGGCGATGCCGAGGACGAACGGCGCCCAGAAGACGATCGAGGTCAGCGAGACGGAGGCGACGAGGGACGTGGCGAGGAACGTGAGGACGGTTCCGAGCGACGCGAGCACGAGGGCCGGCCGGTCCACGGGGAGCTGGGGTTCGGGCGGGTCGAAGCCCGGGTAGCCGAGCACCGCGGCCAGCAGGCCGAGGCCGCCGAGGGCGGCGATGACCCACATCAGCGAGCGCCAGGCCCCCGCCCCCGCGGTGACGCCGCCGACGAGCGGGCCGAGGGTGGTGGCGCCGAAGAGGCCGAGGTTGACGATCGCGACCGTCCAGGGCAGGCGGCGTACGCCGAAACGGGTGATCAGCGGCGGCAGCGCGGAGATCATCATCAGCCCGGTCGTGCCGCCCTGCAGCACCCGGCCGACGAGCAGCAGCGGCAGCGACGGAGCGAGGGCCGCGAGCAGGGAGCCGACGAGGAAGGCCGCGCTGTAGGACAGGAACAGGCGTCGCTGCACGAAGCGCTGTGCCAGCTGTGCGGCGAACACGACACCTACCGCGAACGCGGCGTTGCTCAGGCCGTTGGCGACCTGCAGCCAGGTCTGCGAGGTCCCGAGGTCCGTGGCCATCGCCCCGGTCAGCGGCAGCAGGCCGGTGCTGAGCACGAGGCTCGGGCACAGGGCGAGCAGCGCGAGGAGGACGGCCATCGCGTAGGTGCCGCGCAGGCGGTCTCCGATCACCACCGCCGTCCGTACCCGCGGCCCGGCGCCCCCATGCGGAAAGTGCCCGGCTAGGGCTGCGGCGGGAGCCGGTCGCGCAGGAAGTCCGGCCCCGCGCCGGCCAGCTGCGCGAGCCGTTCCTCGCGTGGCAGGCCGCGCAGGATCGTGAGGAAGGCCGCGACCCGACCCGCGTCGTCGAAGGCCAGGAACGGGAGGTCGACGACGGGCTCGTGGACCCGCTGGTCGAGGTTGAGCACCACCCGGCGCCACGTGCGGCGCAGGCTGGTCGCCGAGGCGGTGCTCGTCAGCCGGACGACGGGCCGTTGGGGCCGGGGTACGGCGAGGTCGACGGCGACGACGTCGTCCCAGTCGAGGTGGGCATCGAGGCTCCACCCGCGGAGGTCGAGGCCGTCGGCGTCGAGGCGCAGCGAGGGGCGGCGGAGGAGCGCCCGGACCGGGTCCGGCACGACGGCGGCGAACAGCAGCACGAAGGGCACGGCCAGCAGCCCCGCACCGGTCGGCCCTCCCGCGACCAGCGCCCAGACGGCGAGGGCCGCCCACACCGCGCCGGTCAGCGCGGTCGCGACGAGCAGGACG
The DNA here is from genome assembly GCA_025964835.1 of Nocardioides sp. Taxonomy (GTDB): domain Bacteria; phylum Actinomycetota; class Actinomycetes; order Propionibacteriales; family Nocardioidaceae; genus Nocardioides. Next base: position 3,566 of record JAOPYB010000363.1, read on the forward strand.
GTGCGCAGCCGGATCTCGACCACGTCTCCCGCTGCGGACCGGTGCACGCGCACGGCGGCCGCGAGGTGGGCGGGCGCCAGGAAGCGGGCCCACGTGCAGGCCGACACGCTGAGCAGCGCGAGCCCGAAGAGGACCCAGCCGACCGTGGCCCGGGTCGAGGGCCGCGGCTCGGCCCAGAGCGGGTAGGTCGCGAACAGCAGGCCGAGCAGCACGAAGAAGACCACCGACGCCCAGTGCAGGCCACGCCGCGAGGGCATGGTCCCGGGCGTGGGATGGGTGCTGGTCACAGGCGTAGACGATCCCATCAGAAGATCGCGTCGACCACGTCGCCCCCGACGTCACCGACGTCGCCCGCCAGGTCGCCGAGGTCGTCGACACCGTCACCGACGGCGTCGACGACGTCACCGGCGGAGCCGACGCCGTTCTCGTACATGGAGTCGATGGCCCCCGAGGTCACGACGCCGGCCGCCGTACCCACCACCGCGCCGCCGACGGCGCCGACGGCCGTCCCGGCGACGGGTACGACGCTGCCAACGGCCGCGCCGATGGCGGCGCCCGAGGCGGTGCCGGCCGCGATGCCGGCCACGGTGCCACCGACGTTGGAGGCGACGGCCTGCTCGGTGGACTCGCCGTTCTCGAGGTCGTTGTGGATGCCCCACGCGGTCGTGAGGACCGACAGCACGCCACCCGCGCCGGTGATGCCGCCCTTGATCCCGCGCGGCAGCTCGGGGTCCTTGGCCAGGGCGGCGTACTGCGCGGCCCGGGCCTCGGCGGCCTTGCTGTCACCGAGGAGCTCGTAGTAGCGGGAGGCGTCGCCGCCGACGAAGTGCCCGTCGCGGACCATCGCGTCGGCGTGGGCGGCCAGCTGCCGGGCGCGGGTGAGTTGCTCGGCGGCCTCGCCGGACAGGATCGGCGCGAGCTTGGCGACCAGCGCGGCGTCGTACCCGCCGACGATCAGGTCGTTGGCGAGCCCGGCCAGGTCGGAGTCGTGCTTGTTCCAGGCGGAGGCGGCGTCCTCGAGCGCGGTGCGCCACTCGTCGCGACGGTCGGCCGCCTCGTGCACCGCGTGGTTCCACGCCGCGACCAGGCGCTGGTAGGCACGCGCGTCGGCCACCGCGGACTCGTGCGCGGCTTGCTCGGCGGGGGTGGCGTCGACCGGGGGTGTCGGGCCGGGGCTGGGCGGGGCGGTGGGCTCGAGGACCAGGGTGCCGGACACGGTCAGACCGGCCGCTCGGGCGTCGCTCCGGATGGTCTCGAACCCGTCCTGGGCCAGCCGGAGGGCGGCGGCGAGGGTGTCCAGGACGGTGGAGCAGGCGTCACCCTGGGCGGCGAGCCGGTCGGCGGCGGTGCCGAGCGCGGCGGCGCGGGTCCCGAACGCGTCGCCGGCCTGGCCCTGCCAGCTCGAGGCCAGCGCCGAGCGTTGGGCGTACGTCGCCGTGGCGAGGTGGTCGACCCCGTGGCCGAGGTCGCTGCGGAGGTAGGACGCAGCGGCGCGGATGGCACCGGGGCTGCCGTCCAGACGGGTCTCGAGCGGCATCAGGACCCGCCCCTCAGCACGGCGACGGCCTGCTCGGCGTCGGTCGAGGCCAGCCCGGAGCTGCATACCTGGACCGCAGCACCCAGGACCGAGGCCTCACCGACGAGCTTGCCGGCGGAGTCGGCGAAGCCGCTGAACATGGCGGCGATGAGCGCCGCCGCGTCGCCGCTGTCGCCACTGGCCGGAGCCGTGCCCCCGCAGGCGTCGAGCTGGGCCCCCGCTTCGGTCAGCACCGTCCCCGCCCGCGCCAGCGCCGAGTAGTCGACGCTGAGGTCACCGCCCCCACCACCACCGTCTGCCACAACCATGACTTCTCCCACCTGGAGGACCCGAACGTCTCGTTCCCTCGGGTGGTGCCCGGTCCGGGGCACGCCGAAACCAGCGGGCCCGCAGCGGCCATACTCCTCTCATGGCGTACGACGAGCAGCTGGCCGACCGCCTACGGGCGCTGGTCGAGGGCGAGCCGGGGCTGACCGAGAGGAAGATGTTCGGCGGCCTGGCGTTCCTGGTCGGCGGCAACATGGCGATCGCCGCGAGCAAGGACGGCGGGCTGCTCCTGCGCACAGATCCCTCCGACGCCGAGGTGCTGCTCGAGGACCCGTACGCCGAGCCGTTCGAGATGAACGGCCGTGGGATGTCGGGCTGGCTCCGCATCCTGCCCGCCGGGCTCGGCAGTGACGACGACCTGCAGCGCTGGGCCGATGTCGGGGTCGGCTACGCGCGCTCGCTCCCGCCGAAGTAGGTCACGCTCGACGGCATCGAGTCAGGCGACCAGCTCGATGGGGACGTTGTAGTACAGCTCGACGAGCAACGGTCGGCGTGCGCGGGGCGCGGGGCTCGGATGGACCGGGAGCGGCGGGGCCTGGGACCAGTGCGTGTGCCGGGTCGGAGTGGTGATCCGCGTGGTGTGCCGCTCGGGCCAGGAAGTTTGGGTCTGGTGGCGCCAGCCGGGCGCCTCCTTGGCGTAGTTGCAGGCCTCGCACAGCCCCTGACCACCGTCCAGGGTGGTCCGGCCGCCTCGTGCCCGCGGGGTGACGTGGTCACCGTGGCGCACGGGCGCGTCGCACCACGGGGTCCGGCAGGTCTCGCCGTCTCGGGCGTACAGCAGCCGACGCAGGCCGCCGTGGAACACGATGCCCTTGCTGTCCATCGCGACGAGGCTGTTGTCGTCGGGGTTGGTGAACAACCGCCGGATCAACACCTCACCCTCGGGGTCGGCCAGGAACTCCGCGGCGACGCCGTACGGAAGTGGTCCGTAGCCCACCAGGTGTACGGGGGTCTCGCGGTCGGCGCCCAGCACCATCTCGGCGTTCATGACCAGCTGGATCTCGGCGCGTCGCCCGCCGTGGCTCGCCGGGCGGTCGAGCCGCTCGGCGAACTCGTCGGCCATCACCTGGTCGCGGCTCCGCTCGTCACCCAGCGCCCGGAGCCGGTCGGCGTAGTCACGCAGGGACTGCATCGCCGCAGTCACGTACGGCGCCGGCAGGTCGCCGCTGATCCGGGACATCCCGTTGCCCAGCGCGCGGCAGGTCACCCGTCGACGCGCCTTGGCGGCCCGGGCACGCGCCTCTGCACCCTCCGTGTCGAGCTCGTAGGCCATCCGCCGCACCAGGCCCACGATCTCGCGGTTGCCACAGCCCGAGAGCTGCGGGCCCAGGGTGGCGTCGACCGTCATCCGGTCCTCGCGCGACAGGTCCGCGGTCTCGCGGACCATGAGCTGGGCGGCGTACTCGTTGATGTCGCCCCGGGTCAGCGCCTTCAAGGTCTCGGGCATCTCCCCCACCAGCACCACGCCCAGGGTCACGTGCTCGCGACCCGCGTGCGGTGACTCGCGGCGGGCGAGCGCCACCTCGTGGGCGACCCCGCGCGCTCGCCTCGCCGTGGGCACACCGGCCTCCGCGTCCCGCGTCGTACGGCGGGTGTGCAGCTCCGCGGTCAGTCGGGCCTTCGCGGCGGCCGCGCCAGAGGTGAGGCGCTCCAGGCCAGCCAGCTCATCCACCAGCCGCTCGTCGCTCAGGCCCTCCCCGTCGATCGCGCCCACGAGCTCCAGCCAGAAGTCGTCCTGGGCGGGCTCGGGCTCGGCACCGTCGACCACGGTGCGGTCCAGTGCGAGACTCCCGAGTTCGAACATGCGTTCGAGTATATCTGGTCCCTCCGACAGTGGGAAGACCCCGCTCGGCATCTGTGGACGACCCGCAACCCACGCGGTCGTACCGTTCGCGCATGAGGTTCACCGCCGACGTGGTCGTGATCGGGGCCGGCGTGATCGGCTCGTCGATCGCGCTGGAGCTGACCCGCGCCGGGCGCGACGTCGTG
>JAOPYB010000372.1 GCA_025964835.1 Nocardioides sp.
CGCAGCAGCTGGAGGTTGGGTCCCTCGAGCATGCCGTCCTTGTTGACGTCGGTCACGACGTAGCGCGCGCACCCCTCGGCGTCGAGTCGCGCCAGGACGTCGTAAAGATCGCCGCCGTCGCGCGTCCAGCCGCGGGCGGCGAGGGTCCGGCCCCGTACGTCGAGCCCGACGGCCACCCGGTCCCCGTGCTCCGCGATCGCGGCGGCGCACCACTCCGGCTGCTCGAGGGCGGCGGTACCGATGTTCACCCGGCGGCACCCGGTCGCCATCGCGGCGGCCAGGGACTCGTCGTCGCGGATCCCGCCGCTCATCTCGACCTGGATGTCGAGGGTGCCGACGATCTCGGCCTGGAGCTCGCGGTTGTGACCACGGCCGAACGCGGCGTCGAGGTCGACCAGGTGCAGCCACTCCGCGCCGGCCCGCTGCCAGCGCAGCGCCGCCTCGATCGGGTCACCGAACCGCTTCTCGGAGCCGGCCACGCCCTGGACCAGCTGCACGGCCTGGCCCCCGGCGATGTCGACGGCGGGCAGGAGCTCGAGATAGTGGCTCATGGGGGAAATCCTAGGGGCGGGGCCGGGGCGGGCGGGACGGGTCTCAGCGGCGCCGGAACAGCATCGTGTAGAGCACCGGGGCGGCCAGCACGCTGACCATGGCGAACACGGCGCGCACCTCGGCCTCGGGGCTGACGATCCACACCAGCACGTTGAGCGCCAGCAGCAGGCAGACGGTCAGCGTGAGCTCGTGCCGACGGCGTGCCGCCAGCAGCCCCGGCTGGAAGCGCGGACGCGGCACCCAGCCGAACATCGCCTGGCGTCGCCCGGTGCGGCGCTGGCCGCGCTCCTCCTCGCGGGCCCGCGCCGCGGCCCGGATCGCCTGCTCGCGCTCGCGTTCGGCCCGCCGCTGCGCGCGCTGCTTGCTCACGCGGCCTTCACAGCGCGGTGACCCAGTTGCGCAGCAGCGCGGCACCGGCGTCGCCGGACTTCTCCGGGTGGAACTGGGTGGCGCTGAGCGGGCCGTTCTCGACGGCGGCGACGAACCTGTCCCCCGCCCCGGTGACCGACCCGGTCTCCGCCCAGGTGACGAGGGGCGCGCGGGTGCGGTCGTTGGTCTCGAGCGTCCAGTCGCGGACGCCGTAGGAGTGCACGAAGTAGAACCGTTCGTCCTCGATGCCGGAGAAGAGCGAGGTGCCGGCGGGTACGTCGACCGTGTTCCAGCCCATGTGCGGCACGACCGGAGCCTGGAGCCGCTCGACGACCCCGGGCCACTCGTCGCAGCCGTCGGTCTCGACGCCGTGCTCGACGCCGCGCTCGAACAGCACCTGCATGCCCACGCAGATGCCGAGGACCGGACGACCGCCGGCGAGGCGGCGCCCGATCACCTCCGGACCCCTGGCCGCCCGCAGCCCCGCCATGCACGCCGCGAAGGCGCCGACCCCGGGCACGACCAGACCGTCGCACTCGAGGGCCGCGGCCCTGTCGGCGGTCAGGGTGACGTCGGCACCGGCGCGCTCGAGGGCGCGCACGGCCGAGCGGAGGTTGCCCGAGCCGTAGTCGAGGACGACGACGGTCTTCTTCGCGCTCACACAGCCCCTTCGGGATCGGGGTCCCCGCGGCGTTGTCCGGCGGAGGAGCGGAGCGGAGGAGCCGGAGAACGTCGTGGGGTGATCAAAGCGAGCCCTTCGTGGACGGGACGCCCGTCTCGCGCGGGTCGAGCGCCACGGCGTCGCGGAACGCCCGGGCGAAGGCCTTGAACTGGGTCTCCACGATGTGGTGCGGCTCGCGACCGGCCAGCACGCGCACGTGCAGCGCGAGGTGGGCGTGGAAGGCGAGCGTCTCGAAGACGTGGCGGGTCAGCGAGCCGAGGTAGTCGCCCCCGAGGAGGACGTACTGCTGGCCCTCGGGCTCGCCGGTGTGCACGCAGTAGGGACGGCCGGACACGTCGACGACCGCCTGGACCAGCGCCTCGTCGAGCGGGACGGTGGCGTCGCCGAAGCGCCGGATGCCGACCTTGTCGCCGAGTGCCTGGCGGAGCGCCTGGCCGAGCACGATCGCGGTGTCCTCGACCGTGTGGTGCGCGTCGATGTGCGTGTCGCCCTCGGTCTGCACCGTGAGGTCGAGCAGCGCGTGCCGTGCGAAGGCGGTGAGCATGTGGTCGTAGAAGCCCACGCCGGTGGAGATGTCGGCGCGGCCGCTGCCGTCGAGGTCGAGCTCGACGAGGACCTTCGACTCCTTGGTCTGCCGCTCGATGCGTGCGGTCCTGCTCATCGCGTGCCTTCTTCCGTTGCCGTGCCGTCTGCGCCCATCACGGCGGTGAGGGCGTCCCTGAACGTCGTCATCTCGTCCGCGGTGCCGATCGAGACCCGCAGCCAGCCGTCCGGGCCGACCTCGCGGATCAGCACACCCCGGTCGAGCAGGCCCTGCCACACAGCATGGCGGTCCGGGAAGGTCCCGAACAACGCGAAGTTGGCGTCGGTGTCCGCGACCTCCAGCCCGCGGCCCCGCAGCCAGGCCACGGTCTCGTCCCGCTCGAGGCGCAGCTGGTCGACCCGGCCGAGCAGCTCGGGGGCGTGGCGGAGCGCCGCGAGCGCCACCGCCTGGGTGACGGCGGAGAGGTGGTAGGGCAGCCGCACGACCCGGATCGCGTCGCAGATCTCGGATGCCGCGGCGAGGTAGCCGACCCGGGCACCGGCGAGCGCGAACGCCTTGCTCATCGTGCGCGACACCACGAGGTTGCGGTGGCTCGGCAGCAGCTCGAGCGCACTGGAGGTCCCGGCGCGGCGGAACTCGCCGTACGCCTCGTCGACGACGACGATCCCGCCGGGCTCATAGCCCGCCGCGGCCTCGCAGAGCCGGGTGACGGCCTCGGGCGGGAGGGCCGTGCCGGTGGGGTTGTTCGGCGAGGGCAGCAGCACGACACTGGGCCGGTGCTCCTCGATCAGCGCCTGCGCGTGGTCCAGGTCGAGGGAGAAGTCGGTCTCGCGGTGCCCCTGGACCCACGGGGTCATCGTGTCGCGGGCGTACTCGGGATACATGGAGTACGTCGGCGCGAAGCTCAGCGCGCAGCGACCCGGCCCACCGAAGGCCTGGAGCAGCTGGAGCATGACCTCGTTCGAGCCGTTGGCCGCCCAGACCTGCTCCGGCACGATCCCGTGGGGGGTGTCGCGGGAGAGGTAGTCCGCGAGTGCCGCCCGGAGCTCGGAGAACTCCCGGTCGGGGTAGCGGTTGAGGGTCGTGGCCGCCTCGGCCACCGCGGTCGCCACGTCGGCGACGACGGCCGTCGAGGGGCCGTAGGGGTTCTCGTTGACGTTGAGCTGGACGGGGACGTCGAGCTGGGGGGCGCCGTACGGCTCGAGGCCGCGCAGCTCCTCGCGCAGAGGGGGCCAGCTCATCAGCGTTCGAACCGGACGCGCACCGCGGCACCGTGGCCCGGCAGGTCCTCGGCCTCGGCCAGCGTGACGACGTGGTCGGCCACCTCCGCGAGGCCCTCGCGGGTGTAGTCGACGACGTGCACCGCCTTGAGGAACGCGCGCACGGAGAGCCCGGAGGAGTGACAGGCGCACCCACCGGTCGGGAGCACGTGGTTGGACCCGGCGCAGTAGTCGCCGAGCGAGACCGGCGCGAAGGAGCCGACGAAGACCGCTCCCGCGTTGCGGACCCGGCCCGCGAGCGCGGCGGCGTCGACGGTCTGGATCTCGAGGTGCTCGGCGGCGTAGGCGTTGACGACCTCGAGTCCCTGCTCGAGGTCGTCGACGAGGACGATCCCGGACTGGCGTCCGGAGAGCGAGGCGCGGATGCGCTCGACGTGCCGGGTCACCGACACCTGCTTGTCGAGCTCTGCCTCGACGTCGTCGGCGAGCGCCTCCGAGGGGGTCACCAGGACACTGGCGGCGAGCGGGTCGTGCTCGGCCTGGCTGATCAGGTCGGCAGCGACGTACGCCGCGTTCGCGGTGTCGTCGGCGAGCACGGCGATCTCGGTGGGTCCGGCCTCGGAGTCGATGCCGACGACGCCCTTGAGGATGCGCTTGGCCGTGACCGTGTAGATGTTGCCGGGCCCGGTCACCAGGTCGACCCGGCGGCAGGGACCGGCGCCGTGTGCGAACATCGCGATCGCCTGCGCGCCGCCGACCGCGTAGACCTCCTCGATGCCGAGCAGCTCGCACGCCGCCAGGATCGTGGGGTGCGGCAGGCCGCCGAACGCCTTGTTCGGCGAGGACGTGAGCGCGATGGAGTCGACCCCGGCGACCTGGGCGGGCACGACGTTCATGATCACGCTGGAGACCAGCGGCGCGAGGCCGCCCGGCACGTAGAGGCCGACCCGCTGCACGGGCACCATCCGGTGGGTGACCCGTGCGCCCGGCCCGAGGTCCGTGACGACGTCGTGCTCGAGCTCGGCCTCGCAGGTGGTCCGCAGGCGGCGGATCGACTCCTCCAGGCCGGCACGGATCGCAGGGTCCAGCTCGGCGAGGGCGGTGCGGCGGACCTCGGCCGGGACGACGATGTCGACCTGCTCGACCCCGTCGAACTTCGCGGAGAACTCCCGGATCGCCTCCACGCCGCGGTCGCGGACCGCGTCGACGATCGGGCGGACGACCTCGATCGCGGCCTCGACGTCGAACTCTGCGCGCGGGACGGCGGCGCGGTAGTCCAGCGGCGCGGCGCCGGCGACGGCCGCGCCCCGGAGGTCGATGCGGCGGATCCGGTGGATCGAGCCTGTCGAGATCATGGCCCGATTCTAGGTGCCGCGGCGCGCTCGGGACGACTCGCGACAGAGCCTGGGACGCCCCACCGACTAGTGTCGGCCGTGTGAGCGACACCCTGCCGATGTTCCCGCTCAACGCGGTGCTGTTCCCGGGGGTGAGCGTCCCGCTCACG
>JAOPYB010000436.1 GCA_025964835.1 Nocardioides sp.
TCATCACTGCCCTCTCGGGTCTCGTCCTCGCCGCGACCGTCGGACTCGTTCCGACGACGCCGGCCCAGGCCGAGCCCGACATCGACGACGTGCAGGCACGTGTCGACCACCTCTACCACGAGGCCGAGCAGGCCTCGGAGCGGTACAACGACGCCCGGCTCGAGCTCTCCGAGCTCAACCGCGACCTGGCCAGCCTCAAGGCCGACCAGGCCCGTCAGGACGACCGTCTCTCGACCGTCCAGGACCAGGTCCAGGACTCGATCGTGCGCCAGTACGAAGGCGAGGGTCTCTCGGCCGCGGGCCAGGTCTTCGTCTCCGACGACCCGAGCGCGTTCCTGTCGAAGATGTCGACCATGTCGGCCTTCAACGACCTCCAGTCGCAGCTGTTCGACGACTACGCCACCGAGGTGAAGGCGCTCGACATCCGCCAGGAGGCGACCGAGAAGCGCGCCGCCGAGGTCGCGGCCACCCGCAAGCAGCTCGCCGCGGAGCAGAGCACGATCGACGACAGGCTCGCCGAGGCCAAGTCCCTGCTCGGCAGGCTCAAGGCCGACGAGCGCGAGTCGATCCTCTCGCGCGGTGACGTGCGGATGCCCGCCGAGGTGCCCGCCTCCGGCCGCGCCGCCGCCGCCGTGGCCTACGCCATGGCCCAGGTCGGTGACGCCTACGTCTACGGCGCCGCCGGACCCAGCGCCTTCGACTGCTCCGGCCTGACCATGATGGCCTGGGCGCAGGCGGGCGTGGCGCTGCCGCACTCGTCCAGCGCCCAGTACAGCTCGGGCCCGCACATCGCGGCCAGCGACCTGCAGCCCGGCGACCTGGTCTTCTACTACAGCCCGATCAGCCACGTCGGCATGTACATCGGCAACGGCATGATCGTGAATGCCGAGAACCCCAGCTCCGGCGTCCGTGTGACCGGCCTGTACTCCATGCCGTACGTCGGCGCGGTCCGCCCTGGCTGACCCCTCGTCGGCCAAGGCCGGTCGCCCACGTCGGTGGGTGGCCGGCCTTTCGCTGTCCCTGCTGCTGGTCGTCGGGCTGGTGGCGTGGGCGGCCCTCGACGACGACCCGTACGTCGCCCGACCGCCCCGGGAGCCGACCGCCCGGGTGCAGCCCGCCCAGGCGGCCGAGGCCCTGCACGCCCTCGAGCAGGCTGTGGACGACCGCGACGAGTCGTCGGCCCGCGCGCTCGCGCCCACCGGTGACGACCGGGCAGCGGCCCTCCTGGGCGCCGTAGTCCGGAACGCCGGCGCCCTCCGGGTGCGGGACTTCACGCTGCGCTACGTCGACGAGGAGGGTGCGCTCGACCAGGACGGCGCCTGGTCGGCGGCGGTCGACGCGACCTGGGCGTTCGCGCACTTCGACGACGCCCCCGCCCGGGCCGAGGTGCTGGTCCGCTTCGTGGCCGAGGACGACCGCGTGGCCCTCGCCTCCCTGGGCGGCGGCGACCGGCGCTCGCCGATCTGGCTCGACGGACCGGTCCGGGTCCGCCGCACCGACCGGACCCTCGTCCTCGTCGAGGGCTCGGCCGCCGAGGCCGACGGCTACGCCCGGCGCGCGAGCGCCGCCGTGCCCGTCGTACGCCGGGTGCTGCCGGGCTGGACGCCGCGCCTGGTGGTCGAGGTGCCCCGGTCGGCCGCGGGGCTGGACCGGGCGCTGGACGCCGAGCCGGGGGAGTACGCCAACATCGCCGCCGTCACGACCACGGCCGACGGGTCGCTGGCCCCGGACGCGCCGGTGCACGTCTTCGTGAACCCCGACGTCTTCGGTGGCCTCCGACCCCAGGGCGCCCAGGTCGTGATGAGTCACGAGACCGTGCACGTGGCGACCGACGCGGCCCGGAGCTCGATGCCGCTGTGGCTGCTGGAGGGCTTCGCCGACTACGTCGCGCTGCGCGACGTCGACCTGCCGATCACGACGACGGCCGGCCAGATCATCAAGCAAGTCCGACACGACGGTCCGCCGCACCGGCTCCCGGGAGCCGCGGAGTTCGACACGTCGACCTCGCACCTGGGCGCGGCCTACGAGGCCGCCTGGCTGGCCTGCCGGGTGCTGGCCGCCGACGGTGGCGAGGCGGCCCTCGTCCGCTTCTACGAGGCCGTGAACCACGGCCGGCTCGTCGGGGCCGCGCTGCGGTCGTCGTTCGGCCTGACCCGCCGGGAGTTCACGCGGCAGTGGCGGGAGCGGCTGTCAGACTTGGCGGCGTGACGCCTCCCGACCGCCGTGCCGCCCTCGCCGTCACCCTTGTGGGTGGCGTCGCCTTCGTCCTCGTGGCGCTCTGGCTCGTCCCGTGGCACCCGGTCCCCGGCGGCACCCCGCCGCCCGCCTCCGCCGCCTCGGTCTTCAGTCCCGGGCAGATCCAGCGCGCCGAGGACTTCAGCCGCTGGGCCCGAGTCTGGAGCTGGAGCTCGCTGGCCGTCTCGCTCGCGGTCGCCTGCTGGTTCGGCTTCACCCGGCTCGGTCGTCGCCTCACCGACCGGCTCCGCGGGCCCTGGTGGGTGCGTGTCGTCCTCGCCGTGGCCGCGCTCTCGCTGGTCGGCCGGGTCGTGACGCTGCCCTTCGGCGTGCTGCTGCGCCGCGAGCAGCTCGACCGGGGGCTCAGCAACCAGTCGTGGACCGGCTACGCGACCGACGTGGCGCTGAGCCAGGTGGTCGGCATCGTGACCACGTCGCTGGCCCTGGTCGTGGTCGTCGCGTGTGCCCGCCGCTGGCGGCGGGCCTGGCCCGCGGTCGCCGGGGCGCTGCTGGGAGTCCTGGTGCTGGTGGGCTCGTTCGTCTACCCGGTCCTGGTCGAGCCGCTGTTCAACACGTTCACGCCGCTGCCCGACGGCTCGCTGCGCACCCAGATCCTGCGCCTCGCCGACCGTGAGCACGTCCACGTCGACGACGTGCTGGTGGCCGACGCGTCCCGGCGTACGACGACCCTGAACGCCTACGTCTCCGGCTTCGGCAGCACTCGCCGGGTCGTGGTCTACGACAACCTCGTCGACGACCTGCCTGAGGACGAGGCGCTCTCGGTCGTGGCCCACGAGCTCGCGCACGCGCGCCACGGCGACGTCGTGACCGGGTCCGTCCTCGGCGCGGCGGGCGGGGTCCTCGGCGTCGGCCTGCTCGGCCTGCTCGTGGGCTCGATCGCCTCGCGGCGTCGCCTCGGGATGGCTGACCCGGCGGTGGTGCCGCTGGTCCTCGCGCTCGTGGCGCTCGGCACCCTGGCGGCGAGCCCGGCACAGAACGCCGTCAGCCGCCAGATCGAGACGCGGGCCGACGTCGACGCGCTCGAGGCCACCCACGACCCGGAGGCGTTCGTGGCGATGCAGCGCGAGCTCGCGCTGCGGTCGCTGGCGGACCCGAACCCGCCGGCCTGGTCGCAGCTCTGGTTCGGCAGCCACCCGACGACGCTCACCCGGATCGCGATCGCCCGGAGTTTCGACACGCCCTGACCCCGGACGCGCCGGTGGCCGCGGACCTTGCGGTCCGCGGCCACCTGTCGCGCGAGGTCAGGTCAGCAGGAAGTGCTGCCGGCCTTCGACTGGACGGTGGAGCAGGTGTCCTGGAAGAGCGCCTTGATGTTGTCGCCGAGCGCGAACACGAGCACCACGATGAGGGCGGCGATGCCGCCGACCAGGAGGCCGTACTCGACGGCGGAGGCGCCCCGCTCGTCCATCTTCGCGAAGCGGGCGTCGAGCAGGATGCGGAGGTATTCGACCATGTCAGTGTCTCCCTTGAAGTGACCGAGAGTTGTTCGTTGTCAGATCCGAGAGGCGCGGCGGCCGAGTCCGCCGCGGGACAACTCTCACCCACGAACGGGCTATGCGGAGCCGGGCGTCCGACTGGTTCGGAGTAGTCATTTGTGACTACGCCTACCCTCCGACCGGAGGATGTCGGGCTGGTCAGCGGTCGGCGGGGCGGCCGCTCGAGAGCAGGCCGATCCGCATGGCCGTCACGAGTGCCTGCGCGCGGTTGCCGACCCCGAGCTTCTGGTAGATCCGGGCGATGTGGGTCTTCGCGGTCGACTCGCTCATGAACAGCCGCTCGCCGATCGTGGCCGCGCCCAGCCCGTCCGCGAGCAGGAGCAGCACCTGGTGCTCGCGCTCGGACAACCGGGTGGCGCCCGCGGTGGTCCGTCGCACCATCGCGCCGCCGAGCCCGGCGCACACGAACGACCTGGGGGAGACGGCGGCGTGCCGGGCGGCCTGGACCACCTCGGCGGCGGGGGCGTCCTTGCCCACGAAGCCGGACGCACCGGCCTCCATCGCGGCGAAGATCTGCTCGTCGCCCGAGTGCATGGTCAGGACGACCAGCCCGGTGGTGGCGCTGGCGCGCCGGACGGCCCGGACGATGTCGAGCCCGGTGCCGTCCCCGAGCTGCAGGTCGGCGACCACGACGTCGGGCTGCAGCTCGTCGTACGCCGCCAGCGCCTCGCCGACGCCGCCCGCGCAGCCGACGATGGTCATGTCGGCCTCGAGCTCGAAGACGCCCGCCAGTCCGCTGCGGATGAGCTCGTGGTCGTCGACCAGCAGGACCCGGGTCGGCTCGGTGCTCATGCGGTCACTCTCGCAGCGGGGGTCGCCGGCGCCGCGGACGGGTCGCCGGGGGCGCGCACGGTCACGACCGTGCCACCGGACGGCCGGGGCGTGATGGTCAGCTCGGCCCCGATGGACAGGGCGCGCTCGCCCATGATCTGCAGTCCCTGCGAGTCGGTCCGGGCCTGCTGGAGGCCCTGGCCGTCGTCGGTCACGGTGATGACGGCGTCCGGGGCGTGCACCTGGCAGTTCACGTCGATGGAGCGGGCCCGGGAGTGGCGGACCGCGTTGGTCATCGCCTCCTGGGTGATCCGGAAGAGCTCGTCCTCGACCTCGGGCCGCAGCCGCGTGGTGCGCTCGTCGAGGGTCACCTGGATCGGGACGCCGGACACCTCGGTGAGGTTGCGCGCGATCGACCCGATCGCGGCGCCGAGGCTCTCGCTGCTGCCGGCGTCGGTGCGCAGGGTGACCAGGGACCGACGTACCTCCGCGACGACTGCGGTGATGCGGTCGCGCAGCGCGGCGATCCGCTCGGCCTGCTCGGACGAGGCCGGGTGCGCGGCGAGCGCGTCGACCAGGTAGCCGAGGGAGGCGATGTCCTGGGCGACGCCGTCGTGCATCTCCCGGGCCAGTCGGCGTCGCTCGTCGGCGGTGGCCGCGTCGCGGAACGCCGCGAACAGCAGGGCGGTGTCGAGGTGGACCGCGCTGGCGCCGAGGCGTCCCATGAGCCGCTCGATGCGCTCGTGGATGCCCAGGCGGCGGGGGTCGAGCCGGTCGGACAGGAGCCCGGCGACGACGGCGGTGGTGTCGACCTCCGTGGCGATCGGGAACGCGAAGGCGTGGCCGGCGACCACCGGTCGGCGGAGTGCCCAGGCCTCGACGGCGAGGTCGTCGCAGGCGGCCGTGTCGACCTCGCGGGCGTTGGTCTTGGAGATCAACGGGGTGAGCGACTCGCCCCGTGGCACGTAGAGCACCAGGGCCTCGGTGGGCAGCTCGTCGCGGACGGTGCTGAGGATGACCGCCCCGGTCGGCACCGGGTCGAGACCGCTGCTCAGGCCACCGGAGAGGTCGATCAGCTCGCGGATCAGCGCCTGGGCGTCGTGGTACGGCGCCAGCGGGTCGGGCGCCTGCTGGAGCGCCGAGTGCAGGAACGTCGCGATCAGTCCGAGGCCGAGGCCGGTCACGCTCCAGGTGAACGCGCCGAGGCCCTGGGCGTCGGAGAGCCGGCCGAACTCGATCAGGGAGAGCACGACGAGGGCGATCAGCTGGGCGGAGAGGGCGAGGCCCACGGCTCGGAGCCCGCGGTGGACCCCCGCGGTGAACGGCGCGACCGCGAGCGCGCCGAGCATGACGGGGGAGGTCTGCATCGCGAGGCCGCAGACCGTGCCGACCAGCGCCGCCCCGACGACCGAGGTGACCATGACCGACATCGTGCCGCGGGTCTCCAGGACCTGCCCGACCGCCCAGATGACCCCGACCGAGGCGAGCGCGACGAGGGCGGGCGCGTCCCGGGACCAGAGCACGGGAGCGACGAGCGCGATCAGTGCGAAGCCGCGTGCGGCCGCGCTCAGCCGGGCCTGCTGGCGCCGGGTGCCGGTCATCCGAAGCTGCCCATGATGCTGATGGCTGCCGGCCCCATGACGGCCACGAACAGACAGGGCAGGATGCAGAAGATCAGGGGCACGGTCATCTTGACGGGGACCTGCTGGGCTTTCTGCTCGGCCCGCTGGCGGCGCTTCACCCGGATCTCCTGCGACTGCACCCGCAGCACGTGGGAGATGGGGATGCCGAAGGCGTCCGCCTGCACCATCGCCCCCACGAAGGTGCGGACGTCGGCCACGTTGGTGCGGTCGGCGAGCGCGCGCAGGGCGGCCGAGCGACCCTGGCCGATCTGCATCTCCCGCAGGACCCGCGCGAACTCGTCGGCCAGTGGTCCCTCGGTGTGCAGGGCGACCTGCTGGATCGCCGCGTCGAAGCCCAGGCCCGCCTCGACGCTGATCGTGAGCAGGTCGATGGCGTCGGGCAGCTCGCGCTGCATGCGCTCCGCCCGGTCGTAGGCCAACTGATAGAGGAAGAGGCTGGGGGAGAAGAACCCCACGACGGCCACGCCGAGGACCACGACCAGGCCGACCGAGAGCGACCGGCCCAGCATCAGCGCCATCAGCGCCCCGACCACGAGCCCGGCGACGGCCCCCAGCACCTTGCCCGAGACCACCCGGTCGACGGTCCAGCCCGCCGGGTTGCCGGCCAGCTCGAGCTTGCGGCGGATGCGCTCCGCGGAGTCGCCACCCGACAGCCGGCGGCCCAGCCCGAGGGCCCGGGCCTGGAGCGGGACGAGCACCCGCTCGCCGAACGGGCGGTCCAGCTCCTCGGTGAGCTCCTGCGGCGCCGACGTCATCGCCTGCAGCACGGCGAGCGAACGCGTCACCCCCGCCGACTCCGAGGAGTCGTCGAGCACGATCCCGAGCAGCACCAGGGCCGTCCCGAGGAGGAGCACGCCGAGCACGAGGAGCACGATCACCTCACACCTCGACCTTCACGAGCCGG